>JAZFTZ010000283.1:0-20257 GCA_036446955.1 Thermodesulfobacteriota bacterium | reverse complement strand
AACAAGCGGCGAGGCAACATCGTAGTATCCCGGCGGGCCTTGCTGGAGGAGCAGAGGGATAGGGAAAAACAGGAAACCCTGGCGCGGCTGGAAGAGGGCCAGATAGTGGAAGGGGTAGTGAAAAACATCACCAATTACGGCGCGTTCATCGACCTGGGTGGATTCGACGGTCTGCTTCACATCAGCGACATGTCTTGGGGTAGATTGAGTCATCCTTCCGAGCGCTTCCGGGTGGGGGATAGTGTTAAGGTAAAGGTTTTAAAGTTCGACCGAGAGAAAGCCAAGGTAGCTCTGGGTTATAAGCAGACCATTGAAGACCCCTGGACCCTGATCGGGGCGAAATTTCCCCCTGGGACACGCGTTCGCGGAAAAGTGGTGAGCCTGACCGATTATGGTGCTTTTGTGGAGCTGGAAGAGGGGGTGGAGGGCCTGGTCCACGTATCCGAGATGTCCTGGACAAAGCGGGTAAAACATCCCTCCAAGGTGGTCTCGGTGGGAGAGATCATCGAGGCCGTTGTCCTGAGCATCGATGTTGCCAGCCACCGTATATCGCTGGGTATAAAGCAGGTGGAACCTAATCCCTGGGATTTGATCGCCGAGCGCTACCCAGTGGGCACCAAGGTGGTGGAGAAGATAAAGAATATAACTGACTTCGGTATCTTCATCGGCATGGAGGAGGGTGTTGACGGCCTGATTCACGTGTCGGATATCTCCTGGTCCAAGAAGATAAAGAATCCTTTGGAAATGTTCAAGCGGGGCCAGGAGGTGGAAGCGGTGGTCCTCAATGTGGATAAGGGAAACGAACGTTTCTCCTTGGGTATAAAGCAGCTGGAAAAGGATCCTTGGTCCGATGTGGATAAGCGCTACCGGTCTGGCATGGTTATTCAAGGCGAGGTTACCAATGTCACCGACTTCGGTGCCTTTGTTGAGCTGGAGGAGGGAGTTGAGGGCTTGGTACATATTTCCGAGTTTCCCCGGGATAAGAGTAAGAAGCCCGGCGAAGCTATCAAAGTTGGCGATACCGTGACTGCCCGGGTGCTGGCAGTGGATGGTAAGGAGAAGAAGATATCCTTGAGCGTGCGAGCCGCCGATGAGTCGGTCGATTTCCTTAAAAACCAACCGGCAGCGCCCACCAGGCTGGGGGATGTGTTAAGAGAAAAGCTGAAAGAAAAAGATACCAACTCTGAGAAATAATAATCTCTCCATTCAGGGGGGCGGGCATGACAAAACGGTCTGTGCTGACGGGCATCATCCTAATCATCGTATTGATTGGCTTCTTCGTGGCCGGTCTGTACGGTATCTCTCGGCTTTTAGGCGGCCCCTTTATCCCGGCCGGGGATAAGGTAGGAGTGGTCAGGATAACCGGGGTTCTGATTGACTCCCGTCCCGTCCTCGAGCAGCTTAATGAGTTTGTCGAAAAGCGTGATGTCAAAGCCCTGGTAATCAGGATAAACTCCCCTGGAGGAGGGGTAGGCGCGGCTCAGGAGATTTTTCGAGAGCTGGAGAAGATAACCGACAAGACGGTGGTGGCCTCCATGGGTTCGGTGGCCGCCTCAGGCGGCTATTACGTTGCTTTAGGGACACAGAGGATATTCGCCAACCCGGGTACCATAACTGGGAGTATAGGTGTGATAATGGAATTCTCCACTCTGGAGGGTCTGATGAGGAAGATCGGACTGAAGAGCTACACCATAAAGAGTGGAAAGTACAAGGATGTGGGCTCCCCTTTTCGTAAGATGACCGCTGAGGACCGAGAGCTGTTACAAGGGGTGGTGGGAGATATCCACAATCAGTTTGTGGAAGTGGTGGCCAGGAGGCGGGACCTTCCCCTGGAGAAGGCGAAAAAGATTGCCGACGGTCGAATCTTTACCGGGCGCCAGGCTAAAGAGCTAGGCCTGATCGATGAACTGGGGAATCTCCAGGATGCCATTGATGCTGCCGCTAAGATGGCGGGAATAAAAGGCAAACCCCAGGTGGTCTATTCCAAGAAACTGCGGTTTTCCCTGGCCGATTTTCTTCTCGGGGAGAGAATCGTTTCTCTGCTGGAGCGGCTGAGCAATGAGACTTACCAGTTCAGCTACCGCTTCATTCCACCGGCACAGTAAGGGATGGGGAAGGAGAGAGATGACCAGATCGGAATTGATCAACGCGTTGAATGAAAAGGTTAGTGAGTACAGCTCCAGAGAGGTCGAAGTCATTGTTGATACCATTTTCGGTTCTATGACCCAGGCGTTGAGCAGAGGAGAGAAGGTGGAACTCAGAGGCTTTGGCAGCTTTAAGGTCAGAGAGCGCTCCCCCCGGCTGGGCAGGAATCCTAAGACGGGCACCAAGGTTGAGGTGGGACCAAAACGAGCTCTTCTCTTCAAGACCGCCCGGGAGTTATGGCAGCGGTTGAATTCTTAGGGGTTATCCCGGTGGAACGATTATGGGC
The DNA here is from genome assembly GCA_036446955.1 of Thermodesulfobacteriota bacterium. Taxonomy (GTDB): domain Bacteria; phylum Desulfobacterota; class JAZFTZ01; order JAZFTZ01; family JAZFTZ01; genus JAZFTZ01. The sequence goes on along the minus strand of JAZFTZ010000283.1, from coordinate 17,826 downwards.
ACCCTGGCGCATGGCCTATATAGAACAACCTGACTCGGAAGGTTGTATCTTCTGTCTGGATGCCGTCGATTTCGACCTCAGAGAAAAGCTCATCCTGTACAAGGGTGAAGAGACGCTGATTATGTTGAACAAGTTCCCCTATAATAATGGCCACCTGTTAATCGCTCCCCGCCGGCATATGGCCGATCTCGAGGAGCTTAGCCCGGCGGAGACGGCGGAGTTGTCCTGGGCTCTTCAACAGTCTGTGGCCGTGCTCAAGAAAGCTCTAACCCCCCAGGGCTTCAACCTGGGGATGAATTTGGGTGCCATTGCAGGCGCGGGCGTGGCCTGGCATCTGCACTACCATATTGTGCCCCGCTGGAAGGGGGATACCAATTTCATGCCGGTGCTGGCTGATGTCCGGGTTCTGCCTGAACATCTAAACCAGACCTACGAAAAGCTGAGTCCTTTTTTCAAGGATTTTGGAAAGGGTTTCTGAGCTAGTTAGGGGCACCTTCCGTGGTTCGTTCTACCCCCATGCTGGAGCAATACCGGCGCATCAAGGGGGAACATCCTGATGAGATAGTTCTTTTCCGCATGGGCGACTTTTACGAGATGTTCTTTGAGGACGCCGTGGTCGCGGCCAGGACGCTGGAGATCACACTGACTTCTCGGGATAAGGATAAAGAGAGCGGCGTCCCCATGTGCGGGGTGCCCTATCACGCGCTGGACCAGTATGTAGCCCGGTTAATCGATGCCGGCTATAGCGTGGCCATCTGCGACCAGGTCGAGGACGCCAAACTGGCCAAAGGCCTGGTGAAGCGGGAGGTTACTAAGGTTCTCACCCCGGGCACAGCCTTCTCCTACCTTGACCTCCAAAGCGAAGCCAACAATTACTTGATGGCGGTAAGCACCGAGAAAGGGCTGATTGGTCTGGCCTATTGTGACCTTTCCACCGGCGAGTTTCGGCTGACGGAAGTTGAAAGCCTGACGCTGGCCAAAGAGGAAATGGTTAAACTGCGGCCCCGGGAGATATTGCTGAGTGAAGGGCTCAATGGGGATAGGGATTGGAACAAGGTCGTTGCTCAACTACCTTCTTCCTCGGTGCGCTATCTCGCCCCCTGGCTGTTTGAGTTCACCAGCCTCAGGGATGCCCTGCTGGAGCATTTTAAAGTTAACAGCCTGGATGGTTTCGGTTGTGGCGATTTTACCGCCGGCCTGGTCGCCGCCGGCATCGTATTGAACTACCTCAAGGAGACCCAGCGCCAAGAGCTGTCCCATGTGGCCAAACTCTCCCCTTATCTCTGGGGCGATTTCATGGCCCTGGACGATAGCAGCCGCAGCCATCTGGAGATAACTTCCAGCTTGAGCGGTACCAAGCCGGACTCGCTTCTGGGTGTTCTGGATAGTACGGTTACCGCCATGGGAGCCAGGAAGCTCAAGCGCTGGCTCGATTTTCCCCTGGTCAAAAAAGGCGAGATTGAGGGCAGATTGGAGGCGGTTTGGAGATTGAAGGAGGAGATGGCCCGGCGGCTGAGCCTTACTGAAAAACTGAAGAAGGTGGCCGATTTGGAGAGGCTGAGCTCTCGCCTTGCTTTGGGCAGTGCTCAGCCGCGCGACCTTTTGGCGCTGAAAAACTCGTTGCGGGTCGTCCCCGAAATAAAGGAGGAGTTGAAAGATACACCGACCCCGCTTATCGCCTCCGTATCCTCAGGGCTGGGTGATTTCCACTCGTTGGTGACTCTTATCGACCGGGCTGTTTCGGATGACCCACCCGTCAGTCTGCGCGAGGGAGGGATAATAAAGTCGGGATATTGCCAGGAGCTGGATGAACTCCAGGCACTACGCCGAGAGGGCAAGCAATGGATCACCCAGCTGGAGCAGAGGGAAAGGGAGCGGTCCGGGATCCCCAATCTCAAGGTTCGCTATAACAATGTGTTTGGCTATTTTATTGAGGTGACCAAATCGCACTTGCGTTCGGTGCCGGATGACTACGCGAGGAAACAGACCCTGGTTAACGCGGAGCGATTCATCACCGTCGAGCTTAAAGATTATGAAAGCAAGGTGCTGGGTGCAGAGGAAAAGATTTACTCGTTGGAATGCTCATTGTTCGCTGAGCTCAAGCAGGAGGCCGCCCGATATACGGTTGAGCTTGTCAGTGCGGCCGATTCCCTGGCCACCCTTGATGTCCTTTCTTCCCTGGCCGAGGTGGGTCAGCGGTTGAACTATTGCCGTCCCACCATTAGCGAGGATGACATAATAGACATCAAAGAGGGCCGCCACCCGGTAGTGGAGCAGCTGGCCTTGGGGGAGAGGTTCGTACCCAATGATGCCTATTTGGATTTGAAGGACAATAGATTGCTGATCATCACCGGGCCCAATATGGCCGGCAAATCAACTTACGTCCGTCAGGTGGCCATGATTGTTCTCATGGCCCAGATAGGGAGCTTGGTGCCGGCGAGAGAGGCCAATTTGGGGGTGGTGGATAGAATCTTCGCTCGCATCGGTGCCTCGGACAATCTTGCCCGGGGTCAAAGCACCTTCATGGTGGAGATGACTGAAACGGCGAACATACTGAATAATGCCAGCCGAAAAAGTCTGATCATTCTGGATGAGATCGGGCGAGGAACCAGCACTTACGATGGCATCAGCATTGCCTGGTCGGTGGCAGAATATATCAGCGATCCCAATCGCCTGGGAGCCAAGACCCTTTTCGCCACCCACTACCATGAGCTGACTGAATTGGCCTTGACAAAGCCGGGGGTCAAAAACTATAATGTGGCCGTCAAGGAATGGAATGAAGAGGTCATCTTTTTGAGGAAGATATTAGCGGGAGGAGCAGATCGTAGCTACGGAATTCAGGTAGCCCGGCTGGCTGGCTTACCCGAGGAGGTGATAGCCAAGTCCAAGGAGATTCTAAGGCAGCTGGAGGGCAACCATAGCCTGAAGCTGCCGGAAGGAGAGTCTGAAAGAGGGGAAAACGAGCAGCTAACTCTATTTGTCCGACCGAGCGATGCACTCCGAGACGAGATCGTGAACCTGGACCTGGATAACTTGACCCCTTTTCAAGCGCTTATGAGATTGAAGGAGATAAAAGATAAGTACACTTGAAAAGGAAAAGGGCGCCTGAGATAGCGGAAGCGGTTAAAACAGCTAAGCTGATGAAAAAGATCAAAGTGCTGGTAGTCGGATTAATCGTCCTTCCTTTCCTTATTGTTTCTTCCCCTTCCTACCCCCAAAAGCTTCGCGCCCAGTACGAGAAAGCGGTTGCTTCCTGCGATAAGCTTCTGGCCAAGACCAAGAATAGGAGGTACCGCAGCTATTGGATGCGCTGCATTTCTCCGCTGGAGGCTCTGGTCAAAAAAAACCAGCGAAAATCCCTGGCCGCGACCATCTGGTTGGAGGTGGCCAAGCGTTACCAGGGAATGTATTATGTCTCGCGCGTGGCCAGAGACCGGAACGAAACCCTGTCAGCTTACCGCCGGCTGGCGGAGAGATATCCCGGCAGCCGGGAGGCGGCTGAAGGTTTATTTCGCTGGGGCAAGCTCTTATATACCACCAAGAAGGGGAAAGCCGAGGGCTTGGGCCGTTTCTTGGTCCTGTTTAGAGAATATCCGGACAGCCCCTGGGCTAGCGATGCCGGAATCTTCTTGAACCAGCAGGGGAAAGAGGTTAATCTACCGCTTTCTCCTGAGCAAAGCGCAGCCGGCCCGGCCACGGTTTACCGGGTCAGGTATTGGACCAATCCAGGTTATACCCGAGTGGTGGTCAGCCTGGGAAGAAAGGTGAGCTTCAGCTATCATCTTCTCAAAAATCCCGCGCGGCTCTATTTGGACCTGAAATCGGCCCGGTTAGACCCCAAAGCCAAGATACGATGGCCGGTGACCGGGGGACCTTTAAAGCAGATAAGGATGGCCCAATACGACCGGGACACGGTGCGGGTGGTGCTTGACCAGGCCAGGCCGGCTAACTATCAGGTATTCCCTTTGATAAGCCCGTTCAGGGTGGTTATTGACGTTACCTCCAATGGGGGTAAGAGGCGATCGATGGCAACCGAAGCCAGTCCTTCCCTGGTTCAGCAATTGGGCCTGAGGGTGAAGAAGATAGTTATTGACCCTGGTCATGGGGGCAAAGACCCTGGCGCAGTTGCGGACGGTCTTCAAGAGAAGGACGTGGTTCTCAGGATGGCGAAAATACTCGGCCAGGTTTTGGCTAAGGAGTTGGGGGTACAGGTGCTGCTCACCCGAGAGAGAGACGTCTTCGTGCCGTTGGAGGAAAGGACGGCCTTTGCTAACACCCAGGGGGCGGATTTATTCTTGTCCATCCATGCCAATGCCAGCCGCAATCTGGGGATGCGGGGACTGGAGACGTACTTCTTGAACCTTACCTCGGATGAGCATGCCATTGAGGTGGCCGCCAGGGAGAACGCGACCAGCAGTAAAAGCATCGCTGACCTTCAGGACGTCTTGAAGGAGCTGTTTCTTAATGCCAAAATAACCGAGTCACGCCGGTTGGCCAGTGGCGTTCACCGGGGCCTTACCTACCAGCTCTCGCGTCGATTCTCCAAAGTGCATGACCTGGGGATCAAGCAGGCCCCGTTTTTTGTTTTGATAGGAGCTCAGATGCCCAGCATACTGATTGAGATGGCCTTTCTGACTAACCTTCAGGACCGTCAGTTATTACGGGAGCAGGATTTCCTGCGCTCCCTGGCTAAAGGGGTAGTCGAGGGCATTCAGGGTTATTTGAAAGGTGCGGGCAATTCGTTGGTTTCCGATAAAGGGCGCTAGCTATGTTGACGCTTTCCACCAGGCATATAGCCCCTAAGGAGATAAAGGAGCTTCTGGAAAGTAAGCGCCAACTCGACCTGGTCTTTTGCAAGGATTACCTGGCCAGGGCCCGAGAGTGGTTTGCCAGCAAGCTGGAACAAGGTGCCTGGGCTAGAGAGCTGGTGGCCGCCTATTCTCAGCTGGTGGACTTGCTGGTGGTGAAGATCTTCGCGCTGGCCAAGACGGAGAGCGATGTAAAATTTCCTGGCTCTGAGCAAGCATTGGTGCTGCTTGCCCTGGGGGGGTATGGAAGGAACGAGCTCAGCCTTTACTCCGACGTTGACCTGACTTTGGTTTATCGTGGCAACATGGATGCTTACGTCAAGGCGATGAGTGAAAGATTGTTTTACTTACTTTGGGACATGGGCTTTGATTTGAGTTTCTCCACCAGGACCATCCAGGATTGTATTAAAGCCATTGAGGAGAATTTTGCCTCTCGCACCGCTTTTATAGATACGCGCTTCTTGGCCGGTGACAACCGGTTCTATTCTCAGCTCCATGAGGCGGTGTATAAGCGCACCCTCTATAAAATGGGCAAGGCGTTGGCCGATGAGAAGCTGGAGGTGGCGGAGAAAAGACACGAGAGATATGGGGGCTCGGTCCATCTTCTCGAGCCCAATATCATGCAGAGCAAGGGAGGGCTGCGGGATATTCATACCGCCCTATGGATATGCAAGATCAAGTTCAAATCGAGGACTTTCGTCGAGGCGATGAAGAAAGGGGTTATTGCCAAGAAAGATCTGCGCCCGCTGTCGGCCTCGTACGAGTTTCTGCTGCGGGTGAGGAATCATCTTCATCGCTTGAACGGAAGAAAGGAAGACCGGCTGACATTCGACTATCAGGAAGAGATAGCCAGGTTGATGGGCTACCAAAAGCTGCATCGTTCTCTTCCCGTGGAACGGCTGATGCGCAGTTATTACCGGCATGCCAATAACGTCAGCCAGTTCTTGGAAAAACTGGTGGAGCAGACCCGAGGTTACCTGACGCCGGCTAGCAAGCGGTTCAGCAGGCTTGCCCTCAGGGATATCGGAGATGGCTTTCGTATCTACAAAGGGGAGCTTTTGCCGGCCAGTCTGAGGATATTCGATGAGGCCCCGATCCGGCTTATGAGAGGCTTCAAGTATGCCCGAGACCATAAGGTGAGGCTGGCTCCTTCGTTGAAGGAGTTGATTCGAGAGAAGGCCAAGTTGATAGACGATAACTTCCGCCAGGCTGAGGAGGTCAATGGGATTTTCCTTGACTTGCTTGGCTCGGGCCAGGATAGCTATTCCATTCTCAAGGGGATGCATGACCTCAAGGTACTGGGCCGGTTCATCCCCGAATTCGGCCGAGTGGAGTGTCAGGTGCAGTACGACCTCTACCATATTTTCACGGTCGATGTTCATCTCTTATTTACTGTGAGAGAACTGGCCGCTTATTTAACCGCCGGGGATTCGGCTGAGGTCGGATTGACCTTTTCCTTGGGCCGGGAGATAAGGCATCCTCGGCTTTTACTTCTGGCTGGCCTTTTGCACGACATCGGAAAGGGAGCAGGGAGCAATCACTGCCGTCAAGGGGCATTGATGGTTAAGAGGATTGCCAGGCGGATGGGGCTGAAACGCTGGGAGGCTGACTTGCTCGCCTTCCTGGTTGAAAACCATCTGCTCATCTCCACGCTGGCCCAGAGGCGGGACCTTTCCGACGAGAAGCTTGTTGCCGACTTCGTACGAAAAGTCCAAAATGAGCAGACCTTGAAAATGCTCTATCTGTTGAGTGTGGCCGACCTTAAGTCGGTAGGTCCGGAGGCGCTGACCGACTGGAAAAGCAGACTTTTCGAGGAACTTTACCTGAAGGCCGCCGATGCGGTGGAGCGCGGTGATCTCAAGGGGGAGGTCGTCCAGGAAAAATTAGAGAGGATAATGGGTGAAGTCGAGCGCCTGCTTCAGAAAGAGATGCCGCTTGAAGAGGTTAAGCCGGAATTGGAGCAGATGCCCCCCCGCTATTTGCTGGCCTACAATCCGTTGGAGATTGCCGGTCATATTCGGATGAGGCGCAGGCTGAAAGGTCAGCTTTTTGTAACCGAGGTGGAACACAGTCCGGATAAGAGTTTCACCATATTCACTATTTGCACCCGGGATCACATCGGCCTTTTCGCTCAGATTAGCGGGGTTATGGCCGCCAACCGGGTAAACATCCTCGCCGCCCAGATCAATACCGCTACTGATGGGATCGCACTGGACCGATTTCAGGTTAACGATTCCCAGGGGCGGGCGGTGATCGATGAGGATCAATGGGGCCAGATTGATGCTCAGCTGGGGTTGGTGTTGGCTGGTGAAGCGGACGTGGAGAAGATGGTCTCCCGAGAGAGCGCTTCCTCGTCCCTGCTTCAACACAAGGTACCTCGCTTTCCCCCCCGGCTATTCATAGATAATCAGGTGTCTGATAATTACACGGTTATCGACGTTTTTGCCCATGACCGGCTCGGTCTGCTGTATGACATCGCCCGCACGCTGGCAAGTTTAGGCCTAACGGTAGACTTCTCCAAGGTGGCCACCAAGGTGGATCAGGCGGCGGACGTATTCTACGTGAGAGAGAAAGACGGTGGCAAGGTGATGGACCCCGCTCGGCTAAAATATATCCGTAGCGCGCTGCTCAAGGTGATCGAATGAGTGCACTGGTTGAGTTGGAAGCCAAGGCCGACCAATATTTGGATTTTTTGGCTCTGGAACGGCGGCTTGCCGTTAACACCCTGGAGAGTTACAGCCGAGATTTGCGACAGTTTTTTACTTTTCTGGCTGGCTTTCGGGTTGAGGATGTCAAGGATATTTCCCCTAAGACGGTGAGGTTATTTATTTTCAGCCTCAGCGACCGGGGATTGGCTCAAGCTAGTTGCCGGCGGATCAGGTCCACTCTGGTTGGTTTTTTCCGATTTCTGCAGGAGCAGGGCCGGCTGGAAAAGAACCCGGCAAAGGAGCTGCCGCCAGCGAGGATTGCCAGGAGGCTTCCTGGTATTCTCAGCTTTGAGGAGGTGGATAAGCTTTTGTCTTCCCCCGATATTGGTACGCCCCTTGGGTTAAGGGATAAGGCCATGCTGGAGGTTTTGTACGCTACCGGGATGAGGGCTAGCGAGATCATATCTTTGCAGCCCAGCCAGGTAAATCGGGACGCGGGTTATTTAACGGCCCGGGGGAAAGGTTCCAAAGAGCGCCTGATCCCGTTGACCCCGGCCGCCTGTCAAGCGCTTAATGATTACCTTAGCTCAGCACGCTGGCAGCTGGTGAAAGGCCGGCCTTCCCGTTATCTGTTCATAAACCGGCTTGGTGGCAGGTTATCCCGGGTTAGCTTCTGGAGGATGGTCCGGCGCTATGGCTTGCTGGCGGGCATCGCTAAGAGGGTCTATCCTCATATCTTGCGTCATTCTTTTGCCAGCCACTTGCTGGAGGGCGGGGCGGACTTGAGGTCGGTGCAGTCGTTTTTGGGACACGCGGATATATCAACCACCCAGATATACACTCATGTCCGGCTGGAGAGCCTGAAGAGGGTCTATGACCAATATCATCCTCGGGCCAAGTGATTTATAAGGGGTTTCAGTATTTGGCGTATTCCTCGATAAAAATAAGGTCAAAAAGTAAGTCCGCCAACCTGGCCTCACTGATGGAAGAGAGATTTACTTCCCGGGTAATGGATATCTTAACCCAGGCGGGCAAGGCGGCGCCGGCCCTGGGTTACCGGGTTTATGCCGTGGGTGGATTTGTGCGCGACCTCCTCTTAGGCCGGCCCAACCTGGACATCGATTTGGTGGTGGAAGGTGATGGGATGAGGATGGCCCAGGATTTGGCCCGGCGTTGGCGCTGTTCATATAAGTGCTTCCCCAGGTTTGGCACGGCCGCGGTCTATGTCAGCCGGGAGATCAAGGTGGATGTGGCTACCGCCCGTCGGGAGAGCTATGCCCGCCCGGCAGCTCTGCCCACGGTCGAGAAAGGGGCATCCATTCGCTATGATTTGTTACGGCGAGATTTCAGTATAAATAGTCTGGCCTTGGACCTCTCCCCCCAAAGCTTCGGAGAACTGGTTGACTTCTTCGGCGCGGCCGGTGACCTTGACCGGGGGATCATAAGGACTTTGCATGATAAAAGCTTTGTGGATGACCCCACCCGGGCATTCAGGGCGGTGCGATTTTCCCAGCGATTCGGGTTTATCATTTCTCCTGATACCAAGCGCCTGATAAAGGAAGCAGTTCGGCACAGGCTTTTTGACCGTCTTTCCGGGAAGCGGCTATTCACGGAATTGAAGCTCTTGCTAGCCGAGGAAAAGCCGGCGAAGGCCCTCAGCCTGCTTGGCCAACTCTCCCTTTTGAGGACGGTGCACCCTAAATTGGGGATAACCGGCCCCAGCGGGCTGCTTATAGGCAGGGTGGATAAGGTTCTTAACCAGGTAGGCCAGGCCGGTTTTTCCGAGAGCTACTATCCCTGGCTTATCTATTTGTTAGCCCTGTTCGACCCGTTGACCGAGGAGGAGCTGACCCAGCTGCGGGACCGCTTGGCCATCGGCGGCAGGCGAGAGCGGGAGGCATTGGATAAGAGGGGGTTGGCTTTGGCCCGGCTTAAGGAGTTGGAGGGGTTGGTCCGTCCGGCAAATAGCCGGATATATACTTGTTTGCACGAGTTGCCGGCCGAGCTGCTCCTTTACCTGATAGCCCGGTCCAAAAGAGCTGGTGCCCGCTCCCGGCTGATCAATTTCTTAGTCAAGTTGCGTCGGGTCAAGCCGATAATAAGCGGGGAGCAACTCTTATCCCTGGGGCTTGCCCCAGGACCGCTCTATGGTGATATTTTGGCTCAATTGCGCGCGGCTAAGCTTGATGGCCGGCTGGCCAGCAGGGAGGACGAGATTCATTTCGTAAAAGAGAGATGGCTTTAAGGATAAAAGTATAAGAGGTGATTAGATGGCCGATACGATAAGGCAGCTTTCTTTATTGGTAGTTCCGGTGCTTCTGGCCATCACCTTTCACGAGGTGGCACATGGCTGGGTGGCAGATAAGCTGGGGGACCCCAGCGCACGCTTGAGCGGCAGGTTGACCTTCAACCCGCTAAAGCATTTGGACTTGGTGGGCACGCTGGTTTTCTTACTTACCAGAATGATCGGCTGGGCCAAGCCGGTGCCGGTTAACCCGAACAATTTTCGCAATCCCCGGCGGGATATGCTCTTGGTGGCCCTGGCCGGCCCTTTAACCAACCTGGCTTTAGCTGCGGTCAGTGCGCTAGTGTTTCGCGGTCTTTGGTCTTTAACTACAGGCTCGGTAAGCGGGGCAGCAATGGGGTTGTTGACGCCGCTTACGCTCATGGCCCGGGCGTCTGTTATTGTCAATGTGGGATTGGCCGTTTTCAACATCCTGCCCATCCCGCCATTGGACGGCAGCAAGGTGTTGGAGGGTATATTGCCCCGAGCACAGGCGTTGGCCTATTCTCGATTGGAGCCTTATGGTTTTTTGATATTGTTGGCGGTTATCTTCCTAGGTGTAGTGGACTGGCTTATTTTCCCGGTAATCGCGGTCGCCGTGCGCCTGTTTCTGGGTGGTGCCCTATGAACCTGAAAAACATGGGCCAGGGCCGGCAACGAGTCTTAAGCGGGATGCGTCCTACCGGCAAGCTGCATATAGGGCATCTGGTGGGCGCGTTGCAAAACTGGGCGAATCTGCAAGCCAGCTATGAGTGCTTTTATTTCATCGCCGATTGGCATGCCCTAACCACCGATTATGCTCAGACCGGTGGAATAGGGGAAAGCGTGGTGGATATGCTCATTGATTGGCTGGCCAGTGGCCTCGACCCGGCCCGCTGCACCATTTTCCAGCAGTCTCGTGTCCCGGAGCATGCCGAGCTATTCTTGCTTCTGTGCATGATCACCCCGCTTTCCTGGCTGGAGCGAAACCCCACCTATAAGGAGATGCGAGAGGAGCTGGCAGGAAAGGAACTGGGTACCTTCGGCTTCTTGGGTTATCCGGTTTTACAGGCCGCCGACATCCTCATGTATAAGGCCCATAAGGTGCCGGTGGGAATAGATCAGCTTCCCCATCTGGAGATTACCCGGGAGATCGCCCGGCGATTCAACCATCTGTATACCCCCGTTTTTCCTTTGCCCGAGGCGTTGCTGACCACTTCCCCGAAGCTTCTGGGCATCGACCGGCGCAAGATGAGCAAGAGCTTCGGAAACGCCATATTGATTTCCGACCCCGATAATATCTTGAGGGAAAAAGTCATGGCCATGGTTACCGACCCCAAGCGGGTGCGCCGGCATGATCCAGGGACGCCGGAGATATGTAACGTCTACGATTATCATAAGATATTCTCCCCGGCTGAGGTGGTGGACTGGTCGGCCCATGGCTGCCGAACTGCGGGAATAGGCTGTGTGGATTGTAAGCAAGCGATGCTCAAGCATCTGTCCGCCCGGCTGGCTCCGCTTAAGGATAGACGCCAATATTACCTGGAGAATCCCGGTGAAATTATGGATGCTTTGGAGCAGGGCAATAGCAGGGCCCGGTCGCTTGCGAAAAAGACGATGGAGGAGGTAAGGTCAGCGGTTAAAATCTGAGGTGGCTATGGCGTATATGCTGGAAGTGGATGGTTTCAAGGGACCGTTGGATGAACTGTTGGTCAAGGCCAGAAAAAAACTTATTGACATCTTTTCTTTTTCCCTGGCAGACATGGTGAAGGAATTTTTGGACCAGTTAAACCTCGAGACCGGGGATGGTATGGAGACGGCCATTGATTTCTTGGTGCCGGCAGCCAGCCTGATATATCTAAAATCCAGATTCCTTCTCCCTAGGGAGGAGGGAGACGGGGGAGAGGAGGGAGAGGATGAACTGGACCCCATCCTGGCCTTCATCGAGTATCAGAGAATAAAGGAAGCGGTTGATAGTCTTTGCCAACAGCAGGTTTTGGGAAGGGATGTCTTCTGCCGGTCAGTCTCCGAGGACGATGGGCAGCCCGGACAGGTTTATGACCTGGAGGATGTTAATATTTTTCACCTGGCCAAGGCTTTCTTTCACCTCCTGGATAGCTTGGGCCCGGAGCCTGTACTAGAGCTGAAACTAGATTCGGTGAGGGTCTCCGACCGAATCGAACAGATAACCGCTCTTCTGGCCAGCAATCCGGGTTTGAACTTTCGCCAGTTACTTCCGGAACAGTACAGCAGGCGACACCTGGTTGTAACTTTTCTGGCATTGCTGGAATTGGTACGCCAGAGATTGATTTTGCTTTTGCAACCCGATCCCTGGGGAGAGATCATGGTTTTCCCAGTAGCTCAGATTCCTGAGGAGGTAGCGTGACTAGAGAGGAACTGATACCAGTGGTGGAGTCCCTTGTCTTTTCTTCTCAACGACCTTTGAGCTTGGGCCGACTGGCTGCTGTGTTGAAGGATGTGCCCGCTGATCTGCTCAGCGAGACGCTGAATTGCCTGAGGGCGGACTATCAACATTGGCGGCGAGGCATAGAGTTGGTCGAGGTGGCCGGAGGCTACCAATTTAGGACCAAGCCTTGCTACGCCGACTGGGTAGGGCTGATGAGGAACAGCAAGCCTTTCAAGATATCCCGAGCCGCGCTGGAGACATTAGCCATAATTGCCTACAAGCAGCCAGTTATCAAAGCCGAGATCGAGGACTTGCGCGGAGTGGAGTTGTCCGGCCTGCTACACCAGTTGCTGGAACGGGGCCTGGTGAGGATGGCCGGTAAGAAGCCCGTTCCTGGCCGCCCGTTTATGTATGCTACCACCAAGACCTTTCTTGAGGTCTTTGGGCTCAACGACCTCGGAAGCTTGCCCACTTTGAAAGATTGGGAGGAACTCAAGGCGCCAGGTGCCGGCTGAGCGGTTACAGAAGATAATATCCCGGGCGGGTATCGCCTCCCGTCGGATAGCGGAGGAGCTTATCCTCCAGGGCCTGGTAACGGTAAATGGCCGAGTGGTTCGGACATTGGGGGCCAGCGCCGACCCGGAAAAGGATTGCCTAAGGGTTCGGGGTAAGCTGGTCTCCTTCCCGGCCAGGGTCTATCTCATGCTTAATAAGCCCAAGGGGACGGTTACCACGCTGAAAGACCCCCAAGGCCGGCTGAAGGTGACAGATTTGCTCAAAGGCGTAAAAGAACGAGTCTTCCCGGTGGGCCGGCTCGATTACGATGCCCAGGGGCTTTTGCTTTTGACTAACGATGGTGAATTGGCCCATGGGCTGGCCCATCCCGGCCGACAGGTAGCCCGAGTCTATGAGGTCAAGATTCAAGGCTGGTTGTCACCCCACCAACTCAGGCAACTCAGATCAGGCGTTGACCTGGGCAATGTAACCACTCTTCCCGCGTCGGTAAGGGTGATCACTAAAGGGAGATCACATACCAGGTTAAGATTGACGCTTAGGGAGGGGCGCTACCGGCAGATAAAGAGGATGTTTGCTGCTTTGGGCCGCTCTGTCCTTGGACTCAAACGGGTTGAGTTTGGTCCGCTTGGGCTAGGGATGCTGCCGGTGGGCCAGTTTCGCCCTCTGACCCGCCAGGAGGTGGTGCAACTGCAAAGAGTGGCCGGCTGTAAGTGAGGTGGCGGTGCTGACATTCGTGATGACTTTTCGGTCGATGATCCGGATTTATATTATTTGAGGCAAATTCAGTGAGACTCCCGATTCAAAATCATCCCGGACCGAGTTTATGCTTATAAATATATTACTCTTTTTGGTAGGATTACTTTTTCTTTATACCGGAGCGACCTGGGTGGTAAAGGGCGGCTCCACCTTAGCGGTCCTGCTGGGTGTTCGTCCCCTGCTGGTCGGCATTACCGTGGTGGCTTTCGCTACCTCCACGCCGGAGTTGATAGTGAGCGTCATCGCTTCTTTGAAAGGGTCAAGCGATCTCGCTTTAGGTAATATCGTCGGAAGCAACATCGCCAATATAGGCTTGATTTTAGGGTTATCCGGCCTACTAATGCCTTTGCATATAAACATTTCATTCTTGCGGAAAGAGTTGCCCATTCTTATAGCCGTTTCTCTGCTGTTCTACGTCCTCTCCTTGGATTTGAACATAGGCTTAACCGATGGCTTCATCCTTCTGACCGTATTCACCCTTTTTATAGTATTTGCATTTATAACCGCGAGAAAGGAGGGAAATAGTGGTTTGGCGCCACCGCTGCCCCGTCTGGAGAGAGGAAGGATTGGTGGCAAGGCCAAAATACTATTGGCAATATTAGCCGGAATGGGGGCTCTTTTTGTCGGTGGAGAATTGTTGATCAGGGCATCGATATCGATGGCAAAGGAATTTGGCATAAGTGAGATTATTATTGGATTGACGCTGGTATCTTTGGGAAGTTCGCTGCCGGAACTGGCTACCGCTATTGTGGCCAGCCTTCAGAAGGAAAACGATATCTGTATAGGCAACTTGATAGGAAGCAACATATTCAATATTCTTTTCGTAGGTGGTTTAGCCGCGGTGGTAAGCCCGATCAATGTTGCTAAGGAGCAATTGACTTTTTATTTACCGGTAATGTTAGTTTATACCGTATCGATGATGCCGCTGATGAAGACCGGTCTTGTACTGAAAAGATGGGAGGGCGCGCTCTTGCTCGCGACTTACGTTGGTTTCTTGATTTATCTGATCGGGTAGTACGGCTGACATCGGTTTACTGATACAGGTTGAACCCTTGCCCGAGATGGACGTTCTTTATATTAATCAACAGGGTTATTGCCTTGAAAAAAGAAGCACAGTTGATAATAGAATTACCCGGCCTTTCCACCAAAGCGGTGCTCAACTCCACCAGATCAGCCGAGGCGCTGTGGCGTTCGCTGCCCATCACCGGCCAGGGACGGCTCTGGGGCAAGGAGCTCTATTTTATGGTCGAGCTTAAGCTGCCAACTGATGAGCTGCGACTGGTGGTGGAGAAGGGGGACCTGGCCTATTGGCCCGCGGGGCCTGCCCTTTGTATTTTTTTCGGCCCCACGCCCGCCAGCCAGGGAAATGAGTGTCGGGCCGCCAGCCCGGTGGAGGTGCTGGGAAGGATAGTGGCCTCTCCAGCGGAGCTGGAAAAGATCAAAGAGGGCCCGGTCAGCCTGCACCTTGGTTGAGGTTGATATTCTTTCTAAGGGGACGAGGCCGCGGGCCCCTCTGTGGAGGAAACCTTCTCTGGGGAAAACCCTTTAATTTCGGCCCCCCCGAGAAGCGAAGCTTCTTGGGGGGCGAGTAGGGTTACCCCCCAGTCCCCTTTCCTGAATTTTGAATTATGTTTTGATTGGCGCTCCTTGGCCAATCAAAACCCAGCCCCAAGTTTGGGCGGGGGATGTGGGGGGCAATCCTTTACAAAGGGTCCCCCCCAGATAGGGACCCTCGGCCTTGTTTAGCGGCTGCTTTGCAGGGCGGGACAATTGTGCTATCCTTTATGTCGGTCCGGGTTGCTTGTTTATGAGTGCTGAAAGAGTAAGGTTTGATTTTAATTATCTCATGGCCGATCTGCTAGGGCCGGAGGCGGGAATAACCAGGGATGCCCTTGATGGTTGGCAGCCTCGGGCAAAGGAGATGGTTACCCGGTTCAAGCGGGCCAGGGAGCGAGGTGGGGCCGCATTCGCTGACCTTGCTTATAAGCGCGAGGAGCTGTCGCGAATCAACGAGCTAGCCGGGCGAGTTCGGTCGGAGTACAAGAATTTCGTTCATCTGGGTATTGGTGGTTCATCCCTGGGGCCCAAGGCGCTTCATCTGGCGTTGAACTCTCCCTGCCATAACCTTCTTTCTCCGGAGTCGCGAGCAGGGGCCCCCCGGATTTTCTTTGCCGAGAACGTGGACCCGGATACGCTCACTGCTTTGGTTGATATTCTGGAGCCAGCGGAGACGTTTATCAACGTGGTTAGCAAGTCCGGGGGCACGGTGGAGACTGTCAGCCAGTTCTTGTATTTTCGCCACTGGCTGAAAAAGCATTTGCCAGGGGAGGATGTTTCCCGGCATTTGGCTATCATAACCGATGCTCAAAAGGGTGAGTTGAGGCGCTTCGCCGACCAAGAGGGGATAACCAGCTTCGCGGTTCCTCCGGGGGTGGAGGGCCGGTATTCGGTATTAAGCCCGGTGGGGCTTTTCCCGGCCGCGGTCATGGGGATTGACATTGACCAGCTTCTCCAGGGCGCGGCCTCGGTCGACCCGGTTGTCTGTTGCGAGCAGCTTTGGGAGAACATGGCACTAATGGCGGCGGTTCTCTTTTATCTTTACCAACAGGAGAGGGGCAAAAGCCAGCTGGTTATTATGCCTTACTCGGATCGTTTATATGCCTTTGGACAGTGGTTCCGCCAACTTTGGGCCGAGAGCCTGGGCAAGAACGGCCGGGGGACGACACCGGTGCTGGCCTTGGGCACAGTGGACCAGCACTCTCAGTTTCAACTCTATCTGGAAGGCCCTCGAGATAAATTGATTCTGTTTATAAAAGTGGGCTCGTTCCCGGCCCGGCCTCGGGTTCCGTCTGGGCAGGGGGTGGAGGGTTTTGACTATCTTAAGGGCCGGGGGTTCGATGAACTTTTGGATCAGGAGCAAAAGGCCACTGAGCTGGCCTTGGCCCAGGGCCAATGTGGCAGCTGTTCCCTAACCGTCCCTGAATTGAATGCTCATGGTATGGGCCAGCTCATCTTTGTGCTGGAGATGGTTGCCGTTTACGCGGGGATGCTTTACCAGGTTAACCCCTTTGATCAACCCGGGGTGGAGAAGTTGAAGCGAATTCTCTATGGCCTGATGGGCCGGCCCGGGTACCGGGCCGAGGGGGAGGAGGTCTCTCCCCGTGATAAGAAGCCAGGGCGATACGTTATTTGACCAATGTCAACCAAGGTTGCTGTTCTTCCCGATATTTTAGCCAATAAGATCGCCGCTGGAGAGGTGGTGGAAAGGCCTGCTTCGGTGGTCAAGGAGTTAGTGGAGAATTCCCTGGATGCTGGCGCCAGCAAGATAGTGGTCGAGGCTAGCAGGGGAGGGAAGGCGTTTATGAGGGTCAGCGATGACGGGGAGGGCATGAGCCAAGCCGATGCACTGCTATCCCTGGAACGGCACGCTACCAGCAAGATCTCCTCTGAACAGGATATCTACCGGGTCAGAACATTGGGTTTTCGCGGCGAGGCCCTTCCCAGTATAGCCGCGGTGTGCAAGCTTCGCATCGTCACCAAGGAGGTCGAAACTCTTTCCGGGACGGTGATTGATGTCGAGGGGGGCAAGATCGTCTCAGTTAAGGATGGAGGTTGCCCGGTAGGGACGGTGGTGGAGGCGAAGAACATCTTTTTCAACATCCCGGCCCGGCTTAAGTTTTTAAAAAGTGCCCAGACTGAATTTTCCCATATTGCCGAGGTTGTCTCCCGGTTGGCCCTGGCTCATCCTCAAGTGCAGTTTCAGCTGCTCCATAATGGGCAAAAGGTCTTTGACCTAGCCAAGACCGAAGACCTCAAGGAGCGGATGGGTGAACTTATTGGCCGAGAGGCCCGGGGCCAGCTTCTGCCCTTTGAGGTCAAGGAAGGTTATCTTCAGGTCAAGGGTTATACCTCCCACCCCAGCTTCACTCGTTCACGGCCGAACGGCATCCATGTTTTCATTAATCGCCGGTTTGTCAAGGATAGGTTGTTAACCCGGGCGATGTATGAAGCTTACCGCAACATTATTCCTCGAGAACGATATCCGGTAGCCCTGCTCATGGTGGAGGCGGATCCGGCCGCGGTGGACGTGAATGTTCATCCCACCAAAAGTGAGGTGAGATTCAGGGAGCCCAACTTTATCTACCAAAAAGTGTTAGCCGGTGTGCGGGCCGGCTTGTCCCAGGTGGCGACACCGCCCAAGCCGGCGGCCGAGCTTAAGTCCTGGGATAGCATGAGGGAGAGGCGATGGCAGCCAAGAGAACGGGGCTACCAGGAGCAGGGCCCGCCGGCCTCTTTCCTGGCGGAGACCAGCGAAGAAGAGAGAATAGTTTCACTTTTACCGCGCGGGTTTTTCTCCTCGTTGCAAATAATAGGCCAGGCCAAAAATAGCTTCATCATATGCCAATCAGACACCCAGTTAGTCCTTAT
>JAZFTZ010000282.1:0-27693 GCA_036446955.1 Thermodesulfobacteriota bacterium | reverse complement strand
GGTTGGACAGGGGTTCATCCAGCAAGAAGGCCTTAGGTCGGCGGATAGTTGCCCGGCCCAGGGCAACCCTTTGTCTCTGGCCACCGGAGAGGCTGGCCGGCTTTCTTTCCAGCAGTTCTTCTATGGCCAGAAGCCGAGCTACTTTCTTCACCCGCTCCTCTATTTCCTGAGCGGGTAGTTTGCTCATTCTCAAGGGAAAGGCCAGATTTTCGTAAACTTTCATGTGAGGATAGAGGGCGTAGCTTTGAAAGACCATAGCCACATCCCGCTGGCGGGGAGGCAGGTGATTAACCCGATCACCGTCGAAGAGTATATCGCCGGAAGTCACCTCCTCCAGACCGGCGATCAGGTTCAAGACGGTCGATTTCCCGCAGCCGCTGGGGCCCAGGATGGTCATGAACTCTCCCTGGTGGACAGTCAGGGTCAAGTCCTCAACCGCGCACACCCGGCCAAAGTACTTGGTCAGCTTATTCAGGATAACCTCAGCCATAGCTCCTCATCCCTTCAACGCCCCGGCGGTCAGCCCGGCCACGATCCGGCGCTGAAGCGCGAGCACCAGAACGACCAGAGGCAAGGTAACGATGACCGACGCAGCCGCTATCTCCCCCCAGGGTAGCTCATGAATCCCGGGGAACAGGGCGATACCCACCGGGATAGTTCGGGAAGCCTCAGTGGTGGTGAAGGTCAAGGCATACAGAAATTCGTTCCAGGCGAAGATGAAGATCAGGATGGCCGCGCTGGCCACCCCGGGCAGCGCCAGGGGCAGAATTATCCGGTACAGGGACTGAAACGGAGTGCAGCCGTCTATCCAGGCCGCCCTCTCCAGCTCCCTCGGTATCTGGCGAAAAAACTGGGTCAGTATCCATATACCGAGCGGCAGGGTAAAGGTGATGTAAGGGAAGATCAGCGCCAGCAAATGGTCCCTCAGGCCCAGCCAGCGGATGAGCAGGAATAGCGGGCTCACCGTAGCTATGGGCGGGAACATGGCAACGGAGAGCACCAGGGCCAGCATCAGCCCCCGGCCCGGGAAACGCAATCGGGATATGGCATAGGCGGCGAACGTGCCGATAATCAGGGAAAAAATGGTGGTCGAGCCGGCCACTATCAGGCTATTCAAGATAAATCGCGCGAAAGGCTGTCCTGTAAATACGTTGACATAATGGAAAAGGTAAAGGGCCTTGGGAAGCAAGGGCGGTAGAAGGATAAGCTGGGAGACCGGTTTCAGCGAGGTAATAAGCTGCCAGAGAAAAGGGGCAATCGACCACAGAACAATGAGAGCTAGCAAAAGATAGAAGCCGGCCCGTTTCATTATCATCCCTCCCGCACCCCGGCAAGGACCCTGATATAAAAGAAGCTGATAACCATCACCGAAACGAAGGTAACCACCGCCACAGCCGAGCCGTAACCGAATTGGAGCGTTTGAAACAAGAGCTTATAGGAGTAGATGCTCAGCGTCTCGGTGGTGTTGGCCGGGCCGCCGCCGGTCAATATATATACCGCATCGAAGATGCGGAAGGCATCCAGGGTTCTGAAAAGAAGGACTACCAAGATAGCGGGTTTGAGCATTGGCAGGGTTATATGGCGGAAAGATGTCAACGGGCCCGCGCCGTCCACCTGGGCCGCCCGGTACAGGTCTTGAGGGATGAACTGAAGCCCGGCCAAAAGCAAGAGCGCGACAAAAGGGGTGGTCTTCCACACATCCACCATGATAGCGGCATGCATGGCCAGGGCACTATCGCCCAGCCAGTTCAATTTTGTTGATATGATACTGGCGCTAACTAAGAGGTAATTCAGCACGCCGAAATCGCTGTTATATATCCACTCCCACATGCGCGCGCTAACCACCGTGGGGATAGCCCAGGGGATGAGCACCGCGGCCCTGACCCAGCCTCGGCCTCTGAACGCCTGATGAAGTACCAATGCTATGGCCAGACCGAGGATGAACTCCAGGGCTACTGATACCAGGGTGAAATAGAGGGTGTTGAAAAACGCGTTCCAGAACCTGGTGTCCTGAGCCAAAAATATGTAGTTTCTAAGCCCGATGAATTTCGATATCCCGAAGATGGGCAGGCGCCGGTGAAGACTCAAGTATAAGGCCCAGAGGATGGGATAGAAGGCCACCACCGCCATGCAAAAGATGGCCGGCGCGGTGAACAGAAACGCGGCTCTTCTTTCCCTGGCTATCACCCCCAGCCCGGCCATGTTAAGGTCTTTCCAGTTCCAATATCCTCTCTATCTGTTTCCTGGCGCTGGCTAACGCCTTGTTCGGCGGTCTTATGCCCGATATCACCGCGCTGAATTCAGCCTGCAATATCTGCGAGATCATCATATAAAAAGGGGTCACCGGCCTGGGCCTGGCCCTGAGCATGACCGGGAGAAGCTCGGTTATGAAGGGTTGCGAAGCTACCAGGTCCGGGTCCTGATAGAGTTTAACCAGGGTTGGTTTTAGCCCCATCGTCAGCGCCAGATGTCTCTGAGAGTCGTACCTGGTCATGAATTTGACAAACGTTACCGCCGCATCTACATTCCTGGAATAAGGATTAATGCCCAGTTGCCAGCCGCCCAGGGTGGCCGCGCTCTCCTTTCCCTGGAAGTGAGGCATAAGGGTTATCCCCACCTTTCCCTTTACCGGCGAATCTGCCCGCTGAAACAGGTTCCAGGCATAGGGCCAGTTTCGCATAAAGACCGCCCTGCCCGCGCCGAAGATATGTCGGGTGATCTCCTCATCCGCAGTGGTTACCAGCTCCGGCACTAGCTTATGTTTATAAATAAGGTCGCGCACAAATGCCAGCGCGTCGCCGGCCTCCTGGCTGTCTATCACCACCTGGCCGTCAGCGCTTATGACATCGCCGCCATTTCCCCAGATAAACTCCATTATGCTGCATATTAGCCCCTCGTACTGCTTCCCCTGGAATATAAAGCCGAGAAGGCCCGGGTCCCTTTCCGCCTGAAGCACGGTACGGGTGATGTTGATAAGCTCGGCAAAAGTTTGCGGCGGCGTTAAGTTATATTTTTTTAGCAGGTCCCGGCGGTAATATAGCAGACCGGCATCCATAAACCAGGGAATGGCGTATATTTTTCCCTTAAAGGTCACCGCGCTGACCGGGCCGGGAAGCATTCCCCTCAGTCCCTGCGCTCCGATATAAGGGGTCAAATCCAGAAGCCAGCCCGCTCTTATGAACTCCTGCACCCAGATGACATCCAGGGCAAAGACATCGAACTCTTTTGCCCGGCCCTCCAGATTGATAACATAATATTGGTGTTGCTCGTCAGTGGACGCGGGCAATATCTCATCTTTGACCTTTATGTTGGGATTTTCCCGCTCAAACCTTTCGATTAAATCCAAGAAAAACCTGGGCTCGCCCGGTGGTTTGAAATGCTTGAAGACGATGGTCTGAACCGCCCCTTTTCGGTCACCTTCCTTGGCGTCCTCCTTCTTGGAGCAGCCCCCCACAATAGCCAGAACCATCAAAAGATAAAATATGGGGGTTGGAAACAATCTCTTCATAGGGATTTACACGGGCCTTTGAGACCTAAATAATATGTGGGCAACGAGATAATCCTCCAGGCTGCTGTGGTTCTCGCACCACCGGTTTAATTCGCTCAGTAGCCGCATCTTAGACTTAATGCTTTTCCGATAGGAAACAGCTCTTGAACAACTGAATTCTAACCCCTCATATATATCTGTCAAGTTCTTTCCGGAAGAAAGGGCGATGATGCCGCGGGCCCCTCTCCCTGGCCCCGCTAGCCCCGAGCTAGTTTGTTTGGATTGGCGCAAGAGTGCCAATCCAAATCTAGAACAAAATTTGGGAGGGGGGGGGTGCGGGGGGAAACCCTTTTTAAAGGGGTCCCCCCACAAAAGGGCTCACGGCCCCGTCCCCCGGGAAAGCGCTTGACTGATTTCTTAAAAACTGATAAATGAAACCCACACGTCATTTTCGCCTAGGCTGATACGGTTCAATTGATGGGCAGGGTCGCTGCTATTTCAGCTGGTCGGCCCGCTTGTGAGGAAAAGTCGGACTTACTTTATTAATCAAGCTGCTCACCTTATTTAAGGAGGGAAGATGAGACCCCAGGCAGTAAAAGCGATTATCGACGGCTTAAAAGGGGCCGGGGTTGACTTCGTGGCCTTGATGCCCGACTCGGAGTTTGCCCCGGTGCAAAAGGCGCTGGCCAAAATCCGAGGCATCAAGACCATCCAGGTGACCAACGAGTGTATTGGCGTCTCGCTTTGCGCGGGCGCCTGGCTGGGGGGTAAGGTACCCGCGCTGCTGATTCCCACCGCTGGCTTATTAGTGGCCAGCTGGCCGCTGGGAAGTGTATGCATGGCCTTTGGCATTCCCATCATCGTTATCATCCCCTTTCGCGGGGACATCGGCGACGGCCATTGGGTCATGCGCACCTATCAGTACACCACCAAGCCCGCGTTGGAGATGCTCCAGATTCCTTATTCCGTGGTCAATGAGGTCAAGCAGGTGAGACCCGCGTTGAAGGCGGCTCGCAAATCAGCCTCCGGCTGGCTTTACCCGGTGGCTCTGCTCATGAGTGGGGAGGTGATCTGGTGAAAAGATACGATTGCGTTAAATCGCTGGCAGCAAGGATATCCGCGAATACCCTGGTGGTATCCAACCTGGGCAATACCGCGCGCATGTTGGAAGAGATCAGGCCCTCCGATGCCAACTTTCATCCCGTCAACCTGGGCTGCTGCACCGCGCTGGCCATGGGGTTGGCTTTGGCTTTGCCTCACCGGAAGGTGGTAGCCCTGGATGGCGATGGCAACCTGTTGCTCAATCTTTCGGTATTGGCCGACCTGGCAAGTGTGGCACCGCCCAACCTGTTAATCATCGTGTTTGACAACGAGTATTATGAATCGGGCGGCGGCTTTCCCTCAGTTACCTCCGGTGTGGTTGACCTGGAGGGTATGGCCAAAGGTGCCGGACTCAAGGATACCGCTACGGTGCGCGGGCTGAAAGGGTTTGAGCAGGCGCTGACCAAAAAGCTCAAGGCTAAAGGGCCCTGCTTCCTGGTCGCCAAGGTGGAAAAGGATGGTAAGATCATCTCTCCCCGGACTGCCAGCAACTTCCAGGAGACCAAGTTCAAGTTCATCCGCCACATTGAAAAGAGTGAAGGGGTAAGCATTGTGCTCCGCACCAAAGGCGCCCGGGTGGTAATCTAGCTAAAATAGTCCATTTAGCCTTGGGGTTAAGCCGGTTAACCAACTTGTTAACCTGTACGAGTCTGGCCGCGGGCTCTCTAACCGGCCGGAGGATTTCGCTCGAGGTACTCTCTATCCAGCAAGCCCATTATATAGGTGTTGCGGTACTCACCGTCAAAGAAGCGTTTCTCTCGAAACATTCCCTCCTTCTTAAAGCCCACTTTTTTGTAACAGGCAATGGCCGGGGTGTTAAAGGCAAAGACGAGCAGTTCCAGCCGATGCAGTCCTAAATCATGGAACCCGAACTTGCAAAGAAGCTCCATAGCTTTCGTTCCATAACCTTTGCCTCGGAGCTTTTCGTCACCAATGATAACGTGGCTGATAACCCCAAACCGGTGAAGATAATCGGTGGGAAAGATCTCCGCATGACCGATGGGGCCATTCTCAGCGTGAACCAGCTTGAAGGCGAAATGAGGCGCGCCGGGGCGGTTAAAATCGCTGAAACGTGCCTCCAACTGCTCCATGGTCAATGGGAAAGTCAGATTGGGGTCAAATTGAAAAAGCAGCCGGGGAGAGATGAACCAGGAGATAAGTCTGGCCGCGTCGGCAAAGGTGAAATATTCAAGAGAGATAACGTTATCCTTCATCATCTCTTTTCCTCGATCTAGGATAAAATCTGTAACCTTCCCGGGGGACGGGGCCGATGGCCCCTCTCTGGGGAAAACCCTTTTTAAAGGGTTTTCCCCAGAACTGGTTTTTGCCTTTTTTCCTTTTCTCGCAATGCCTGGAGCAGTTTCTCCGGCGTTATCGGCAGCGATCTTAACCGCACTCCGAGGGCATCATAAATCGCGTTGGCGATGGCCGCGGCCATGGGAATCACCGTAGTTTCGCTGGCCGCCTTAGCTCCGAACGGCCCCACCGGATCGTTACTTTCCACGATGATTGAATCCACCCGGGGCATGTCCAGCGCGGTAGGAAGCTTATAGTCCGCAAAGCTGGGATTGACTAACCGGCCATTATCCCAGACCATCTCCTCGGTGGTAGAAAATCCCAGGCCCTGGCTAACGCAGCCCTGTATCTGCCCCTCCACGCCCATGGGGTTGATCGCTTTTCCTATATCATCAGCCGCGGTCACCGCCACCACCTTTACCTGGCCGGTCTGCCTATCCACCTCCACCTCGACCATCTCAGCACAGAAGGGATAATTGGGGGAATAGTGGCCGTACAGGGTGTGCTTATCTTGCATCTCGGTGGGCGGATCGTAGGTGCCCCGGCCTAAGATAGGGCCACCTCCCTGCCGGAAAATGGCCGCTCGGCTTACCTGGGCTATATCTAGGCCTCGATGCGGGCTGCCCTTTACATAGACCTTGCCCCCTTTGCATTCCAGGTCATGGGGATTTGCCTCCAACAAGGTGGCCGCTACCTGAAGGAGTTGGGCCTTGGCGTCCCTGGCCGCGGCCCGGGCCGCATTTCCACCTATGGTGGTCACCCGGCCGGCATAGGCGCCCAGGCCATAAGGGGATATGTCTGTGTCCGGGCCAGGTACCGATACCCAGTTAAGCGGCACTCCCAACTCCTCGGCCGCTATCTGGCCCAGGATGCTCAAGCCCCCTTGACCGGTATCGCCTTCGCCGGTGATCAGGGTTACCCGGCCATCGGCATCCATCTTCAGCAGTGCCGACGAACCATCAAAATCTAACTGCTTGCGGATACCGGAGTTATGGATGGAGCAGGCCAAGCCGATGCCCCGGCCAGGCTTTTTAGTTGATCTCTTCCTCTCCCAGTTGAAGGCCTGGGCGGCTTTATGCAGGCACTCCTCCAGGCCACAACTGGTCATCTTCCAGCCGTGGAGGCTCGTATCACCGGTGTGAAGTATGTTCTTCAGCCTCAGCTTAAGCGGGTCCATGGAGAGGGCCTCAGCCGCTTCATCCAGCAAGGTCTCCAGGGCAAAAGAGTTTTGCGGGTTGCCAAAACCCCGGCATGGTCCGGTGGGAGTCTTATTGGTATATACGGTGACGCCCTCGCCGGCTAAGTGGTCGAAGCGATAAAACGACTCCGGCCTCAAGGGCATCATCTCGGCAATGGCCGGGACGATGCCCGCGTAAGCGCCGCAGTCAGCAACAACCTTGACTTTTCGAGCGACAAGAGTGCCATCCCTCCTAACCCCCAAACTGGTCTCGATGACCGCTCCCACCCGGGGGCGACCGGCCTGGAACTCCTCTGCCCGGCTGTTCAGTATCCTTACCGGGCGGCCCGTCTTTATTGAAAGCAGGGCACAGACAGCTGCCTTGGAGGAGGAGCCCTTGCCGCCGAAGCTTCCGCCGCAAAGGGGCTGAATGACCCGCAGCCGATTTTCGTCCAGGTCCAGCACACTGGCCACCAGCCGGCGAATTCGGAATACCCCGGAAAAACCGCCCCAGATGGTGACCTTGCCCGAGGGATCAGCACTGGCCAGACAGCCTCGGGGCTCCATGTATGACTGGTGAGACATGGCCGTCTGATAACGGCCGTTCAATATGAGGTCCGACTGCTTGAATCCCTGCTCTACGTTTCCCCGCTCATATTTGAACTGCGAGGCCAGGTTACCACCGGGATGAATCTCCGGCGCTGGCGGCTTGAGGGCCAGCTCAGCGTCGAAGACCGCGGGCAGCTCTTGGTACTCCACGACAATCTGCTGGACGGCTTCCTCCGCGGCCTCTTCGCTTTCCGCGGCCACCGCGGCCACCTCGTCACCTATATATCTGACCTTATCAAGGGCCAGCATATGTTCGTCCGGCTTGACCATTCCGTACTTCTTCTTTGGAGTATCATCCGCGGTAATCACTGCCTTTACCCCTGGCACCCGTAACGCCTTTCTTATATCAATGTCGAGAATGAGAGCGTGAGGCAGGGGACTCCTCAATATCTTTCCGTGAAGCATACGGGGCAGTAAGATGTCGCCGGTGTAAAGTCCAGCACCGGTGGCCTTATCCGGCCCATCAATGCGGGGCAGCGACTTTCCCACTGTCTCAAAATCAGCCATTACCTTGCTCCCTATCCAAGCCTGGCCACACCCACTAAGACCTCAGCTTCTAGACCGAAGCCAGGAGAGAATAAACCATAATTAGACTTTTATGCTGAAAAAACCATCCCTGTCAAGCCCAGGGATATAAAAGCTGTGGGGAAAACCCTTTCCAAAGGGGTCCCCCCGCACAGGCTTTCCTCCACAAACGACCCCACGGCCCCGTACCCGGGAGGGATTAGTTCGCCGGTAGTGGGTCAGTTTGAAAATTAATCCCCTGTAAATTCCACACCTGGTGTGCTATGTTTGGATGCCTAAGCGGTCAAGAAAGAAAGCACGCGACCTAAACCTGCTAGCCGCCAGTATTGTATCTGAAGCTACTGAGGCTGGGCCAGAGAAAGAGTCGGAGACGGAAGAGGACGGGAAGAGAATCCCCATGCTGTGGCTCTAGGGCGTCTTGGTGGTCAGAAGGGGGGGGCAAGGCTCGCGCAAATAAGCTTAACACTAAGAAACGAAGTGAGATCGCCAAAAAGGCTGCCCAAGCCCGTTGGGGCAAAAAGGCTAAAAGTTAGTGGTTGTTGTCAGACTGTCCGTTCGGAAGTGCCTTTTTTTCTTTCTTAAACCCACTGGCCAGCTTTTTTATGGAAGGCTCAGGGGGTAAATGTTCTGGCATTGTTCCGCCCAACTTCTCAATCGTGGCGCGAACTTCACCCCCAACCTCCGAATGTGTATTAATGGCATTTTGCTCTCTTTCTACGTTTTCCCGTACTAATTTATCTTCCGTTTGGGTAATCCTAAATTCATTTGCGGCTAACTCTGTCCGTCCTGCCCGGTCGAGCAACTCATCCTTGGGATCAAGTCGCTTAAATTCTTTTATTTCAGACAGTCCCATACCGTAGAGGCCCCGATAACCAGCATCGTGGAAGAGACCAAATGACTGAACTCCAGCCTCTTTTGCTGCAGCGTTCAATTTCTTGTTTCCAGACTTTACCCGCTCCCTAAGCTTAATGCTTCTCCAATCCGAGGTCGCAATCCAAACCTATGCAGAAAAGACGACTACGGAAACCGCATTTATAAACCGGCCCATGAAACTCAGGGCAAGCAGGGCTGGGAAGTCCACCACAAGAACCCGAAAGCAAGGGGTGGAACAGATGACCCACGTAACCTAGAAGCCCTCCAGTGGGAAAAGAATCGAGAATTAAGCGATAAACCTAAGCGTTAACTGTCTTTTCCCATAAAACAGAAATTATAATGAATGGCTACACATAGAGCGTCTTGGATTTCTTTGTCGGAAAGACCATGAACGCCGACTCTTATTCCCTCTTCTACCCATTGTGATGACGATAGCGCCCTTATCGCCATGATTACTGGCAATTGCATCAGCAGTGAGTTTTAGGTCTAGCGGCTGTATTTTGTTATTCGGTTTCATAGTTCAAACTGACCCACTACCGTTGCGCCTTCAGATTGACCTTGGGGGTTGCTACGTGTTATCTATTCACAGATAGGCTGGGGGGTGGGTGATTTGGCCATACACAAGATTGGTAAGCTGATTACCCAATGTTTGCGGAGATTTAAGCTGGAGGCCGGGGTCAAGCGGAACCAGCTACCGTTAATATGGGAAGAGGTGGTAGGAAGGGAACTGGCCAACCGGACTGAGCCCCAGGGGGTGAGAAACCAGGTTTTGTACGTGAAGGTCGAGAGTTCGAGCTGGATGCATCAACTCCATGCCCAGGATGTGAAGCGGACCATATTAGAGCAAATAGATGAAAAGCTGGGCAAGGGCCTGGTCAAGGATATCAGATTTGTTATCGGCCCGGTTACCTCCCAGGAAGAGGCGCCTGGCGAGCCGGGCGTAAAGACGCAGGCCCGCCTTTCTCGGGCTGAGAATGATTGTATAGAGGAGGTCGTCTCCCAGCTGGCTGATCCGGGACTTCGACAGGCAGCCCGCCAAGCCATGGCCAAGCAAGCTCGAGCCTCTAAGCGCGAGGTGAAAGGATAGCTTTTTATCTTACTATGTGGGACTGGTTATTAGCCTGGGATGGAGCGCTATTCTTATTCTTAAACGGTCAGCTCACCACCCCCTTTCTGAATTGGCTTATGCCCTTTGCAACCGTTTTCAGGAACTTTCAATTGGCCGGCGTGTTGATCGTCTTGCTCATTCTCATCAAAGGGAGTAAGCGGGCCATCATCACCCTTGTTCTTATCCTCATCGGCGTGGCCATAAGCGATAGCCTGGGGGGGTGGATCAAGGAGGCGGTAGCTCGGCCCCGTCCCTGCCATGTTCTGGGGGAGATCAACCTGTTGGTCGGTTGTGGCCGCGCCTATTCGTTCCCCTCCAACCATGCCGCCAACATGTTCATGCTATCCTTCCTGGTCAATTATCGCCATCAAGGCTGGGGGTGGTATCTCTTTCCCCTGGCCGGTTTGGTGGGCTATTCCCGTATATATGTGGGGGCTCATTATCCCGGGGATGTGCTCGGCGGGATATTTGTCGGCATCGGCTCTGCCTCGGCGGTTGGCCTGGCGGCCAAGAAAGCCCAACTGGGCTTAAACCGCCTGGCCTGTTGGAGGCGGCTGGCGGTTCCATTTTCCCGTGCCTGGGATAATTACCAGAAATGCCGGGAAAGACTGCAGCCATGAGACAACAAAAAGAAAAAGGTTACTTATATTTTTTCCTTATAATTATCACCATGGTGACCGCCTTCCGCCTGATTTATGTGGCTTACGGCCCGCTGGCACTGGCAGCGGATGAGGCTCACTACTGGGAATGGTCCCGACGGCTTGCCCTTAGTTACTACAGCAAGGGGCCGCTGGTGGCCTACCTGATTTTTATTTCCACTAAATTAGGCGGGGCGACCGAGTTGATGGTCCGGCTGCCGGCAGTACTGCTGTCTTTGGCATCGCTTTTGGTCTTGTACTTCTTTTCTCTTGAATTGTTCTCCAGTCATAAGGTATCTTTTTGGGCCGCTTTTTCGGCATTGGTAATGCCTATTTTCTCCGCTGGCTCTATGTTAATGACCATTGATGCCCCTTTCGTTTTCCTCTGGCTGCTGGCCGGTTGGCTTTCCTGGAGAGCGGTACAGGCTTCCAGTGGCCACTATCTCTGGCTGGCGTTCGGTGCCACGCTGGGCTTGGGGTTTTTAGCCAAATACACTATGCTGCTTTTCATCCCCTCGCTGTTTATGTTTCTTCTGGTTTCGGGCAGGCAGCGGAGATGGTTGGCCAGAAAGGAGCCATATCTGGCCCTGCTGCTCGCCTTGCTGATAGCCAGCCCGGTGATATTCTGGAACGCGGCCCACGATTGGGTTACAGTGAAGCACGTCATGGGCCAAGGAGGGCTTTACTCCGGCGCGCTTATTTCGCCAAAATATTTTGTCCGGTTTTTCACCTCCCAGTTGGGAGTAATCTCTCCCCTGTTGTTTATCGGGCTGATTTGGGCCTTGGTGAAAGCGGGCCATTTGGGCCTTCGGCGTGGGGAGGAGAGCTTTTTATTCCTTTTCTGGCTAAGTTTCCCCACCCTGGCCCTATTTTTCCTTCTCAGCCTTCATTCCAATGTTCAGGCCAACTGGCCAGCAGCCGCCTATCCCCTTGCGCTGGTAGCCTTGGCGGCTTTGATAGCATTAAGGCCAATGGAAGCTAAGCTTGTGCGAAAGGGTTTTTACCTGGCCCTGGGACTAGCCCTGGCCTTGAGCGCGGCCGGCTATTACACCGATTTTATTTATAGGCTGAAGCCCGATTTCAAGGTGCGAAACGACCCCACCAACCGGCTTAGAGGATGGCGGGAGTTGGGAAGAAGGGTGGGTGAAATATTGCAAGACGGTCAGTCAGAGAGGATGTTCATATTCAGCGACCGTTACCAGCTGGCTAGTGAGCTAGCCTTTTATACCCCGGGCAACCCCCGGACATACAACGTTAACCTGGGCCGACGCTTGAATCAGTATGACATCTGGG
Organism: Thermodesulfobacteriota bacterium; assembly: GCA_036446955.1. GTDB lineage: Bacteria > Desulfobacterota > JAZFTZ01 > JAZFTZ01 > JAZFTZ01 > JAZFTZ01. The sequence continues at coordinate 15,586 of JAZFTZ010000282.1, read as the reverse complement.
GAGGACTCTCTGAACTTCAGGGCAGCGACGGCCTTTTCGTTAGAAGCGGTCGGGGCCAGTTGGCACCGGAGGTAGCCGCTGCCTTTAACGAATGTACATCTTTGCAACCTTTGGAGGTGACTCGGCTGGGCCGTACCATCCGGGTTTTCTCTTTTTTCCGCTGTCGAGGGTTTAGCGGTTTCCCACCCGGTCCTGGGACGCCTCGCTATTAAGTGTTGAACATGAAGCCTGTCAAACTTTCAGTGGTAATACCAGTTTACAATGAAGAGGAGAACGTTCCCCTATTATATCCCCTGGTTAAGAAGACACTGGAGGGGATGGGACAAAGCTATGAGATATTGTTCGTTAATGATGGAAGCTGCGACGGCACCAGCGCGCTGTTGGATGAGATACAGAAGGAGGATGAGCGGGTGGTGGTAGTCCATCTGAGACGCAACTTCGGCCAGACCGCGGCCTTATCCGCGGGATTCGACTTCGCCCAGGGTGAGTTGGTCGTCACCATGGATGGCGATCTCCAGAACGATCCGGGGGACATACCCCGGCTCTGTGAGGCTAGCAAGGATTTCGACCTGGTCAGCGGCTGGCGCATGCCCCGGCAAGACCCTTTCTTTCGGCGGCGGTTACCTTCAGTCATCGCCAACTGGCTGATCTCCAAAGTTACCGGCGTCAAACTTCATGATTACGGCTGCACACTTAAGGCTTATCGCCGAGAGGTGTTGAACGAGCTTCATCTTTACGGGGAGATGCACCGGTTCATCCCTGCCGTGGCCAGTTGGATGGGGGTAAGTATAGGGGAGATCAAGGTGCGGCATCACCCCCGCCGCTATGGAAAATCGAAGTACGGTATGGGGCGCATCGTGAAAGTCCTGCTCGATTTGCTCACGGTTAAGTTTTTGTTGGGCTACTCCACCAAGCCCGCCCAGATGTTCGGCCCCCTGGGTCTGGCCGTGGGAGGAGCGGGTTTTTTAATCTCCCTCTACCTGACCGTGCTCAAGCTAGTTACCGGCGCGCATATTGGCGACCGGCCCTTATTGATGCTGGGGATCTTGTTTATTATCCTGGGCGCCCAATTGCTGCTCATGGGTTTCTTGGGTGAACTGGTGGTCCGGGTCTATTACGAATCCCAGGGTAAGCCGATATACGTGGTCAGGCGGGTTTTACGCAAGGAGACCAATTAAGTTGGCCCGGGGAAGGAAAAGGACGATCATCAGCCTCACTGTTGGCCTCTCCTTGCTGGCCGTCCTGGTATACAAGAGTGGGCTGGGCGATTTTGGCCAGATAATCCGCACCCTTAAGCCCGGGTTTTGGTTCGTCGCGTTCCTCCTTTATCTGATCACCCAGTTGATCAGCTGCTACCGGTGGCAATTGCTTTTAAAGGCGGAAAAAATTGAGGTGCCTTTGCGCCGACTTACAATCATCTATTTCTTGGGAATGTTTTTCAACCTTTTCCTGCCCACCACGGTGGGGGGAGATGCGGCTCGGGGATACGCGGTGTACCGAGCCTCGGACAAGCAGAAGTTAGCACTGGTATCGGTCCTGGTGGATCGGTTCTGCGGCATGGGTGCATTAATGATCATCGGTTTTGTGGCCATGCTCCTCTCCTATTCTTCAGTGGCCGAAACCGGCGTGGTGGTCCCGATCTCTTTTCTCATGGGTATTTTCCTGCTTTCGATTTTGCTCCTGGCCAATACCAGCATATTGAGGGCTCCCTTGAAGCTTGTATTTCGTGGGCAAGTCCCGAATTGGGCGATGAAGCTCGTCCAAGTGTACGAGGCTTTTCGAGTCTATGCCGCGCACAAGGAGGCGATGATTAAGGTCGGGGCCTTATCCTTCCTTATCCAGGGCCTGGGGATCGCGGTCTATTATTTTCTGGCCCTGGCCTTAGGACTGTCCATTCCCCTGGTCTACTTCTTCCTATTTGTTCCCATCATCACCGCGGTCTCCCTTATTCCCATCACCTTCTCCGGGCTGGGGGTAAGAGAGGGCATGGCTTTGATTCTTTTCTCTCGCATCGGCGTCTCTGCACCCGCGGCCATAAGCATCTCTCTTTCCTGGTGGATAACGGTTGCAGTGATGGCTTTATTGGCCACACCTTTTTGGTTTAGAAAGGGTCTTTTGGGATGAGGATCTTGGTCACCGGCGCAGCCGGCTTTATCGGCTCCCATCTGGTGGAGCGACTTTTATCTTTGGGCCATGAAGTAACCGGCTGGGATGACTTTAATCCCAGCTACGATCCCGCGGTTAAACAAAGGAACATCGAAAGCGCGCTCGGCCACCCTAATTTTTGCCTTAACCGGCTGGATATTAGAGATCAAAGCAAGGTCAAGGGAGCCATCAAGGAAGAAGGGTTTGAGGCGGTGATTCATCTGGCCGCTCGAGCCGGTGTGCGCCCCTCGCTGAAGGACCCCCAGATCTATCAGGAAGTTAACGTGATCGGCACCATCAATCTGCTGGAGGAGGTTAAGGGCGCGGGACTAGCGACCTTCATTTTCGGCTCATCTTCCTCGGTTTATGGCCGCCGCAGCCAAGGGTCTTTCTCCGAGTCTGACCCGGTCGACCGCCCCCTTTCCCCTTACGCCGCCTCCAAGATATCGGCAGAACTTCTTTGCCGGTACTACGCTGACGTCTGTCACCTGCCGGTCACCTGCCTTAGATTTTTCACCGTTTACGGGCCCAGGCAGAGACCGGATATGGCCATCCACAAGTTTTCCCGGCTCATCCGAGATGACAAAGAGATCCCCATCTACGGGGCGGGCGATTCCGGGCGGGATTACACCTACATAGGCGATATAGTCGACGGCATCATAAGCGCGCTTAACAGGCCATTTCCCTTTGAGATAATAAATCTGGGCAACTCCCGGCCGGTTAAGCTGTACCGGCTGATCAGTCTTCTGGAAAAGGCTTTAGGCAAAAAGGCCAGAGTTAAAAATGTTCCCGCCCACCCGGCCGATGTACCGATTACCTGTGCTGATTTGAGCAAGGCAAAGGCGCGGCTTACATTCAGCCCCAAGGTTTCACTGGAGGAAGGGATAAGCGAGTTTGTGGCCTGGCTGAACCAGGTTGAGCAGCAGCTAAGCTGAATCCAGCGGCCGGTTGATAAAACTTGTTGACCAGAAAAAATTGTTCCCCTACACTGGGAAAGTTGGTAAAATAAATTAACATCGTATCCTGATCTGTTAGAAACGGCCTATCTCCAGCGGGGGGTAAGATATGCCCCAGTGCCCGTATTACCAGAAGGCAAAGATGAAAAGCGGCTATCCCGTGGCTGGTTATTGTGAGGGATACCGCTCGGGCAAGCTGCGGGTTTCCACGGTGGGTGAGATGCGCAAGTTCTGCGTTTGTGACTGGCGCTGTTGTCCGGTATTTCAATTCCGCTCTTTGGAAGAAGGTGCGGGTAAGAAGAACTCAAACGTAGCTTAGCTAACGCAGCAATGCCGAACTCGGGACTGCCCCTTAATTGTCTCCTTGGCGAGCAAGGAGGGGCGGCATTTTGTGTGGTCAAAAGGGGGTTCAGTTATGAAGATAAGGCCGGAAAGGATTCTAGCCACCACCGATTTTTCTGAGTCTGCCCAGATAGGCTTGCGTCTGGCTGGCAGTCTGGCCGGTTCCTTTGGCGCCAAGCTCTTTCTATTAAATGTTATTCCGGAGAAGGAACTCGAATATATCTCCGAGGCCGAGTTTCCTAAGAAACCGGTGGATATTATCGCTAACGAACAAAAGGAACGCCTTGTCCAGCATTTTGAGGAGGTGCTCAAACCAGAGGAAAGAGAGAGGGTTAAGCTTCAGCCAAGGGTCAGGTTTGGGGAGCCAGCCAAGGAGATCATCAAGATCAGCGAAGAGCTGGAAGCGGATCTGGTGGTAATGGCCACCCATGGGCGAACCGGGTTGAGGCATCTGCTGGCCGGCAGTGTAGCCGAAGAGGTGGTCAGAAATGCCGCCTGCCCGGTGTTAACCATAAGGCCCAGGGAGAAGACTTAATCCTCCGCGCTAGCTAGCGGTTTGAAGATAAACAAAGGTTATCCGGGGATAGATCTCCCTGGAATCCTTTTATCAAGAGGCGGTGCCAGCCCCGTCCGGGGGCTGGCACCCGGTTGGTGAAGTAAAGGGATGGTTTTTTCTTTTTTCGGTCGGGAAATTTTGCCTGGCTGCCCGGCAAGTCCTGGCTGACTTGTATTAACAGTGCGGATGGCAATAAAGAACAACGATAGCCTAACCGAGCAAATCCTGGCCGGCAATTAGTATACCCTCTCGCGGAGTAGGCTTGAGTACTAGACAAAGAGACGACTGGTGGACGGTGGGCAAACGATTGCCCTTGATCGATGGACCCACCAAGGCCCGAGGAGGGGCTGAGTATGCCGGGGACTTAAGCCTGCCTCGTCTGCTTTGGGGGAAGATTCTGCGCAGCCCCCACCCTCATGCCCGGCTGGTCCACGTTGATGCCAGCCGGGCGCGGCGGCTTCCCGGTGTCAAGGCAGTGATAACCGGAAAGGATATCCCCCGGGTAATCTATGGCATAGTTCCCAAGGCGGCTGACGAGTATGCCCTGGCGGTAGATAAGGTGCTATACGTGGGCGACGAGGTGGCCGCGGTGGCGGCTATCGATGAAGAGAGAGCCGAGGAGGCGCTGGACAAGATCGAGGTGGAATATGAGCAGTTGCCCGCGGTATTCGATCCTGAGGATGCTCGGGCGCCGGGAGCACCCCTGATTCACCAGGTCCCCAACAATATAAGCTTCCAGGTGAGAAAAGAGTTCGGCGACGTGATCAACGGATTTGGCCAGGCCGAGCATGTGCGCCAGGACCGGTTTGTTACCCAGGCGCAGGCCCATTGTCCCCTGGAGCCCCATGCCGTGGTGGCCAGCTTCGATTCGGCCAGCTCTAGATTGACTGTATGGTCGGCCAAGCAGATACCCTTCTTTTTGCGCAAGATTCTGGCTAAGACATTGCAGTTGCCCGAGGCAAAGGTCAGGGTGATCAAACCCCATTTGGGGGGTGGATTCGGCGGCAAGGTGGATATGTTCTCCCTCGATTTCTGCGCGGCTGAACTCTCCCGCCGGACCGGGCGGCCGGTCAAGATCGTTTATACCCGGGAGGAATCCCTGACCACCACCCGCCATCGCCACCCGATGGTCGTGGAAGTTAAGACCGGTGTTAAGCGGGATGGCACACTTCTGGCCCAGCACTACCGGGTGGTGGCCGACGGCGGCGCATATAACAGCACCGCGCCGGTCATGCTTTCCCTGGCCGCTTTCTTCGTGATGCTCCCCTACCGCGTTCCTAACTTGCTTTTGGAAGGCTATCACATATATACTAACAAGCCGGCGGGCGGGCCCATGCGGGGTCATGGTGTTCCCCAGATGCGTTTTGCCTTTGAGTCACAGATGGATATGATCGCCGAGGATCTGGGGCTGGACCCAGTTGAGATCCGGCTTATAAACGCTATAAAAGAGGGCGAGGAGCATCCGGCCAAGTTGACCATTCGCACCTGCGGATTCAGCGAATCGATTGGCAAAGCCGCCCGAGCTTTAAGCTGGCAGGAGCAGCGGAAGAGAAATGTAAAAAACCGAGGAGTGGGGCTGGGCTGTTCCGGCTTCTTTTGCGGGGTGAATAATTTGCGTCATCTAGGTTCAGGCGCAGTGGTGAAGATCGAGGAGGACGGGGCGGTTACCCTGCTGACCGGCGCCGCGGATGTTGGCCAAGGCTCCAATACGGTTCTGGCTCAAATCGCCGCCGAAGAGTTGGGGGTATACCTGGACGATGTGCGTCTGACCGCCGCGGACACCGAGCTTACTCCCCTGGATCCAGGCACCTTTGGTAGCGGGGTCACCTTTAGGGCTGGTAATGCCGTTCGCCTGGCAGCTAAGTCCGCCAAAAAGAAGATCCTGGAGCAGGCCGCGGCCGAATTAGAGGCCAGTCCCGACGACCTGCTGTTCAGGGAGGGCAGGATTTTTGTAAAAGGCTCCCCCGAGCGAGGCCTGACCCTGGGAGAAGCGGTTAAAGTCTGCCGATATGCAGGCAAGCCCACGCCGATTATCGGCCGCGGTTTTTACCATCCGCCGGCCAAAGAGGCATACACCCTGCTGACCGAACTGGGTGATATTTCCGCGGCTTACAGCTTCAGCACCCAGGGAGCTGAGGTGGAGGTGGAGCCGGAAACGGGTATGGTCAAGGTGCTAAAATTGGTATCTGTTCACGACGGCGGCACCCTTATAAACCCGTTACTGGTGGAGGGCCAGTTGGATGGCTCCATGGTCATGGGCATGGGTCAGGCACTGGGAGAGACCTTTATATGGGAACGAGGGCAGGCCCTCAATCCCAACCTGCTTGATTACCGGATGGCCACCAGCATGGATATCCCCACCCTTGACGTGGTTGACATGGACATATATGATAGCGAAGGCCCATTTGGCGCCAAGGAGGTGGGAGAAGGAACCACCGTTGGCATAGCTCCTGCCATCGCTAACGCAATTTACCATGCAACCGGGGTCAGGATTACCCAGCTTCCTATAACCCGGGAAGGTTTTCTTAAGTCCTTAGAAAAGAAGGAGGTCTGAAACAAAATGATGCGTTTACCCAAGTTTGAACGACTTCTTCCCTCGTCGGTGGCTGAAGCCTGCCAGATGCTTAACCAGCATAAGAATGAGGCTGAGCCCATCGCGGGAGGGAGCGATATTCTGGTGTCCATGAAGCAGCGGGTAATAACCCCCAAATATCTGGTCGATTTAACCACCATCCCCAATTTGGACTACCTCTCCTACGACGACAAGGAAGGCCTGAGGATGGGCCCGCTGACGAAAATTATCAAACTGGCCAGGGACGCCAAAGTGGCTGAAAAATATCCCGCTATTGCCCAGGCGGCAGCCTCAGTGGGAGCCAACCAGCATCAATTCATGGGCACCATCGGCGGTAACATCTGTCTGGATACCCGCTGCTGGTACTATAATCAGTCCTCCTTCTGGCGAAAGAGCCGGGCCCCGTGCATCAAGTTCAACGGCGATACCTGTTACATAGCCACCGCGTCCAAGGTCTGTGTGGCGGTATATTCCGGTGACCTGGCCCCGTCGCTCATCGCTCTGGGGGCCGAAATTAAGCTTTCCAGCCCTAAGGGGGAGCGGGTTATTCCCCTTTCCCAACTTTATAGCGGCGACGGTAAGGTTTACTTGACCAAGGAAAAAGACGAGTTGGTCAGTGAGATTAATCTTCCCCCGCCTCCAGCCAAGAGTTGCAGTACCTATATGAAGTTGAGAATGCGGGAGGCTATAGACTTCCCTATGATGGGCGTGGCCGTCAACGTCGTCTTGAGCAATGGAAAGTGCAGCCAGGCCCGGATTGTACTTAATACGGTGGCTTCGGCTCCAGTGCTAGCCTCTGATGCCTCCAGTCATTTGGTGGGCAAAGAGTTAACCGCCGAGGTCATTAAAGAGGCCGCGGAAAAGGCCTACCGGGAGGCAAAGCCGATATCGGACACCGGCGGCTGCCCGGCAGTGTACCGGAAGAAGATTGTCAGAGTCTATACCAAGCGGACTCTGGAACAGGTTGTTTCCAAGCTCACCTAAAAAAGAAACCGGGAGGTGATTCCCTTGAAGAAGCTCATAGAACTCAATGTCAACAGCGAAATTTACGAGGTGGCCATTGACCCTCACCGTAGCTTGCTCGAAGTTCTGAGGGAGACCATCGGCCTCACCGGCTCCAAGGAGGGGTGCGGCCTGGGCGCCTGTGGCGCCTGCACAGTGCTTATAGACGGCGACCCCGCCCTGGCCTGCCTGACCCTGGCTGACAGGTGCGTAGGCCACGAGATATTGACCATCGAGGGCCTGGCCAAACCGGATGCGCTTCACCCCATTCAGAAGGCAGCCGTCAAATTCGGCGCCATCCAGTGCGGCTACTGCACCCCGGGCTGGATAATGTCCTCCTACTCGCTTCTGGCCAGAAACCCGAAGCCCACCCGCGACGACATCGTCCGGGGCATCGCCGGTAACCTGTGCCGCTGTACCGGGTATGTGAAGATCATCGAGGCTATCGACGAAGCGGCCAAGGAGATGTCGGCCAGCGGTTAACCAGCCTCCAGGCCTGAAAGGACGTTCCACTCTAGCTAGCCGAAGGCGGCCATGGGGAAGATTAAGTTGGCCTGTGCCCAGATTCACACCGAGCTGGGCCAGGAAGAGAGAAATCTGGCCAAGATATTGGCGGCTATAGATGAAGCCGCGACCGCGGGCGCGCACCTGGTTATCTTTCCCGAGGGCGCCAATACCGGCTACTGCTTCGATGACCGTAACCAGTCCCATAAGTTGGCCACCCCGGTGCCCGGCCCCTTTACCGACGCCCTCTCTGCCAAAACCAGGGAAAAAGGTATCTATTTAGGAATCGGCATCTTCGAGCAGGGCCCGGGCAATGCCGTGTACAACGAATCCTTGCTGATAGACCCGCAAGGCCGGATTGTGGGCAAGTACCAGAAGAATTTCCTCATTGTGGGAGATAAGCACTGGTTTAAACCGGGGGAACAAGGTTATCCGGTGTTTGACACGGCACTGGGCAAGGTGGGTTTCTTCATCTGTGCTGACGGTCGGATACCGGAGTCGGCCCGCTGCCTGGCCCTGGCCGGTGCGCAGATTCTCCTCAATACCTCCTGCTGGGGCTCGCCGGACCAGTACCAGCAACATGTCCCGGCCCGGGCGGTGGAGAACCGCTGCTTCGTGGCCGCGGTGACCAAACCCCGCACCATTTGTGGCCGGCTGGACAAGGAGGTGGATTACAATCCCTTCACCGGTTGTAGCTTTATCATGGATCTTTCCGGTCAACTCCTAGCCAGGGCGAGCGAGACCGAGGAAGAGATAATCTATGCCCAGATTGAGCCTGAGCGGGCTATAGATAAGAGGCTGACGCCGGAGAACGACCTTTTTGCTGACCGGCGGCCGGAAGCTTATCGGATACTGACCGAGCCCTATTCGGCCCTGCCTGCAAGCCGGGTTATGGCCGAGGCCGTTATCCCGGATAGCTGCACGGTTCAACTGGCCTGCCTGCAGGTAAGCGGCGAGCAAGGGGCTGAGCAGGCCCTGGGTTCTGCCTTAGCCCTGGCTTTTGAGGCAGTCACCAAGTACGATGCTAATCTTATAGTCCTGCCGGAGTTGTTTTTATTTGAGCCGGATAAGATCACTGAGGAGATAACCGGTTGTGTCTCGGTTTCCGAAAAAGCCAGGGATGAGCTGACCAGGTTCGCTCAGGAGAAGTCGCTTTTCATCGTGGCCAACCTGGTGGAAGAAGAAGGGGGCAAATTCTTTTCCACCGCTTATCTTCTGGGCCCAACCGGCGTTTGCGGGAAATATCGCAAGGTGCACCTCTGGGGCTCGGAGAGGAAATGGGCGCATGCGGGTGATGATTTTCCCGTCTTCTCTACACCCTACGGTTATTTGGGGATGATGCTGGGTTATGACGGCATGTTTCCCGAGGCCGCCCGGGCGTTGACACTTAGCGGCGCGGATATTATCCTCTGGCCGACGAACTGGCACACGGCCATCGAGCCCGAGCTCTTGGCTAAGGAGCGGGCCGTCGAGAACCAGGTGGTGGTGGCAGCTGCTAATCGGCCCGACTCTCCCTTTGCCGGCCCCAGTCTTGTTATCCAACCGCTGCCCACCGCCACCCTCTGCAACCAGTATACCTATCGCCGGCCCGGGTATCTGACCCGGCTCGTTAACCTATCCGCCTCCCGGGTGAAGAGGATATATTACAATACTGATATCATCCGGCATCGCCGCCCGGAGCTTTATTCCCCTCTGGTTGCCACCCCAAAAGAGTAGCAATTAAACGCAAATTATCTGCGCCTCTTCCTCACCCAGTAGGTGCCTTGACTTATGGCTAGGGGAGGACTTTCCTGGAGTTTATTCTTCAGCGCCTCATACTCCAGCTCGTTTCTCGGCCTTACTGGTTCATCCGGGGTATTAAACACCTCAGCGTAAGCATACACCACCCGGTGGCCAATCCTTGTATCCCGGGCCATGACGATTGTCGTCCCGGCATTTACCGGGGCCAGATAATTTATATTAAGCTGAATCAGGGTTAACTGGTCGCCCTCTTCAGCAACCGTGAGCAAGGCCAGGTTGTTGGCCGTGTCTATAATGGAGGCGGTGGCCCCGCCATGCAGCCCGGCATCTAGATTAGCCAGCTCTGGCCCGAAGGGCATGGCGATGCAGGCCTGGCCCTCGGTTTCGCTCATGGCGTCAAACCATAGCCAGTTCATGTTGAGGTGGTTGTAGTACGGGTAGCCCTCCAGCCTCTGAGCTATCTTCTTTCGCTTCTCCTCAGCCAGCACAGGTTCCTCCTATTAAGGACAACCTTTCCAAACTTGGAGCGGGGTTTTGATTGGCGCGACGCGCCAATCAAAACCTAACTCAAAATTTAGGAAAGGGGGCTGGGGAATAACCCTTTTTAAAGGGTTTTCCCCAGAGGGATTTTCCCATCTAACTTCGGCTCTTTTTTTTCTTTCAGTGCCTGGAGTACCTTTTCCGCGGTTATAGGTGCAGACCTTATTCTTACTCCCACGGCATCATAGATAGCATTGGCAATGGCCGCGGCCACCGACGCGATGCTGCTTTCGGCCACCCCCTTGGCCCCAAACGGGCCCACCGGGTCGTCGGGCTCCACCAGGATGGATTTCAACTGGTTTATATCCCTTGCGGTCGGTTGGCGGTAGTCCATTAACGTGCCACTGATTAAATTACCGTGTTGCCAGACCAATTCCTCTATTAAGGCGAACCCGATGCCGTGGACGACACAACCCTCTATCTGACCATCGGCTGACAAGGGGTTTATCGCCTTACCCAGATCATCCGCCGAAATCAGCGAGATGAGCTTGACCTGTCCGGTTTCCTCATCAACCTCCACCTCAGCCACCTGAGCGCAAAAGGGATAGTTGAGCGCGTAGTTTCCGTATAGGGTATCTGGATCCTGCATCTCGGTGGGGGGGTCGTAGACTCCCCGGCCTATAACGGGTCCTCCCCCTATTCGGTTTACTGCGGCCCGGGCCGCCTGGGCAAAGCTTATACTCTTCTCGGGCACACCTTTTACGAATATATTGCCCTGCCGACATACCAGGTCGCGGGGGTTGGCCTCCAACAGGCCCGCGGTCACCTCGATAAGCTGGTCGCGAGCATCCTCGGCCGCGGCCCGAACCGCCCCCCCGCCCAGTACCGTCAACCGGCTGGCAAAGGAACCCAGACAGTAAGGCGCGGTCTCCGTGTCCGGACGGGTTACTTGCACGCTGGAGTAGGGAATGCCAAGGTCCTCAGCCACCATCTGAGACAGCGTGCTCCAAGCGCCCTGTCCGGTGTCACCCTCCCCGGTGACCAGGATGACCGAGCCATCGGCCTCGACCTTCACCAATGCCCCCGAGCCATCGAAAGGAGAGCTCCTTCGCCCACCGGAGTTGTGCAGGTTGCAGGCCAGGCCCAAGCCTCGGCCCGGCTTTTTATCAGCTCTCTTCTCCTTCCAGCCGGCGGCTTCGGTCACCTTTTGCAGGCACTCAGGCAGACCGCAGCTGGTGATGTTCCAGCCGTGGATGGTCTTGTCTCCGCTCTTGACAATATTCTTTAGCCTCAATTCCATCGGATCCATGCCTAAGGCCTCAGCGACCTCATCCAGCTGAGTTTCCAGCGCCAAGGAGCCCTGGGGCGCGCCGAATCCTCGACAGGGCCCGGTGGGTGTCTTATTGGTATAAACGGTAAATCCCTCCGCCTTCAAATGGGAAAAACGGTAGAACCCTTCCGGGCGGGTGGCCATGTTCCGGGTATCCTGCGCGGCTATCCCCAGGTAAGCGCCGCAATCCAGCACGATCTTTAGCTGTCGGGCCAACAAGCGTCCGTCCTTCTTAACCCCTACTTTCTGTTCCAGGATGGCCGCGGATCGGGGCCGGCCGGCTAGAAGGTCGTCGGACCGGCTGTTGACCAACCTGACCGGCCGACCAGTCTTAAGCGCGAGCAGGGCGGCGATGGCTGCCTTGGAGGAGCTGCCTTTTCCTCCGAAACTTCCTCCCGAGAGGGTTTGGATGACTCGCACCTGGTTTTCCTTCAGCCCGAGTCCTCGAGACACCGCCAAGCGAATACGAAAGACGCCCGAATAACCACCCCATATGGTGACCTTCCCGGAAGGATCAGCGCTGGCCAAACAGCCCCGAGGTTCCAGGTAGCCGTGGTGGGACATGGCCGTTTGGTACCGGTTCTCGAAGACGAGGTCCGAGGCCTTGAACCCCTCCTCGACGTTGCCTCGCTCATAACAGTACTGGTCGGCTAAGTTACCGCCAGCATGGATCTTCACTGCGCCAGGCTGCAGGGCCTCAACAGGGTCAAAGCATCCCGGCAGTTCATCGCACTCCACCACTATTGCCTGCAATGCCTCCTCGGCGGCCTCCTCGCTCTCTGCGGCCACGGCCGCCACCTCTTCACCCACGTACCGGACCTTATCCACGGCCAGGATATATTCGTCCTGTCTCGTCGCGCCCAAGGCAATCTTGGCGGTATCATCCGCGGTCACCACCGCTCTTACACCAGGTATCTTTCCCACTTTGCTGACATCAATCCTTACCACACGCCCGTGAGGCATCGTACTCCTTAATATCTTCCCATGAAGCATGCGCGGCAGGGTCATATCCAGGGCAAAGACTCCGGCGCCAACAGCCTTCTCCAGAGAATCCAACCGAGGCAAGGACTTGCCTACCACTTCGTATTGTGCCATCAGTTTACTCCTTACCATAGATAGGGTCAGAAACCTCAACAGACAAGCCACCCTCCTCCTTTAAAGTACCTGGGGTTGATTTATCCCCATTAAGGTAAAAAGGATCAGGAGGGTAGAGAGATGGTATCAGAAGGTCTCTCTCCTTTCAAGCCGAAAATAAGCCGGGCTGGGCATCTATCCAGTGGCCACGGAAAGTGGTCGACAGATATAAATGGGAAGCATAAAATTTGGCAGACTGGAAGCTCTTTACTGGCAAAGCAATTACAGCAACGACGATCTTTGTTCCTCTTTTGATAGAATGGCCCCTCGTAAAAGCCGCCGGGACTGAGCGGGGGGCAAGAGCCGGTAATTTTATTTTGTAAGAGATGAAGAACTCCTTTTCCCCGATCATATTTGAAGCGAACCAGGCAAAGTGACCGAAATCGCCCCGCCCGGTTCGAAGGGCATTAAGAAGTGTCAACAGCGAAGCCCGCCGTATCCAGAAACTCTTATCCCTGGATCAACGCGAGAGTACCAGCTTCGCTCTGTTATGGCGCTCGACCAACGCTCCAGCGACCCTAACTGACAGCCAGTCGACGTAGTCCCACGTGTTCGACCGCCGCAGCAGCTGTTCAACGACGGCTATATCGTCCGGGCTGAGTTGCTCAATGTACAGCTCGAGTAGTGCAATGACCAGCGTATCTAGGTCATGGTAACTGGAGCGCCACAGGCGCTCCACAAGGCTGAGTACGTCATCTCGACCCAGGTCTCGGTGCCGGCGTTTAAAGCTTCTTGCCGTGTTGCGAATGAATGGCACCGTCACTCCGTAAAAATCCAGATCGCTCTTGAGATAAGCTTTCTCGATCTTGGCACGTTCAGGTGTACCCTAGCTACGGAAGGCGCTTTGGAACGCTACTATCTGCGACCTCAGATCCATAGGTTCCCTGACACTATTACCAGGGTTTGAATACCGACATATTTGCTTCCGTCTAATCTTTACTCACCCACCCTTAACCATCTCCAGGAACTCCTCCTCGGTAATGGTCTTTATCCTAAGCTCCTTGGCTTTGGCCAGCTTGGAACCAGGGTCTTTTCCCGCAACCAGGAAATCGAGGGTCTTGGTAACTGAACTGGCCAGCCTTCCCCCCGCCTCGGCTAGCCGCCGCTTGGCTTCGTCCCGGGTCATAGAACTCAGAGCACCAGTGAACAGGAAGGACTTACCAAAAAGTTTCCCCCTGGCCCGGTGTTTAGCCCGGGCTATTTCGACTCCGGCCTGGAATAAACGATCCAGGACTCGTTTGGTCTCTTCCTGGCCAAAGAAGGTAACTATTGACCTGGCTACTTCGTCACCCACTTCCCGGATAGCAACCAGGCGCTCATAATCGGCCTGAGTGATCTCTTCCAGCTGGCCAAACTCCTTGGCCAGTACCTTGCTCAGATGCTCTCCCACGTGGCGGATGCCCAAGGCGTAAATGAACCGCTCCAGGGAGACCTCCTTACTCTTATTCAACGCATCCATGATATTCTGGGCCGATTTGTCTGCCATTCTCTCCAGGGTCAGCAATTGCTCTTTGGTTAGGTAGTAAAGGTCGTCCAGGCTCTTCACCAGCTTCTTACTTACCAGGACATCCACCAGCGACTCCCCTAAGCCGTCGATATCCATGGCCAGCTTGGAAGCAAAATGTTTGACCCGCTCTTTAAGCTGGCCCGGGCAGGAAAGGCCGGTGCATCTAAACGCCACCTCTCCTCCAGCCCTGAACACGGGCGCGCCGCATTCAGGACAGGAATCGGGCATCACAAACTTCCTCTCCGCGCCGGTGCGGGTATCGGTTATCACCTTTACCACTTCCGGGATCACATCCCCGGCTCGTTGGACAACGACGCTATCGCCGATCTGCACGTCCAGCCGGTCTATCTCATCCTGGTTATGGAGGCTGGCCCGTTTTACCATCACTCCGCCAATGTTGACCGGCTCCAGAATAGCTACCGGAGTTACCGCACCAGTGCGCCCCACTTTTACCTTAATATCCAAAACCTTAGTGGTCTCCTGCCGAGGTTCAAACTTATAGGCCAGGGCATATCTGGGGCTGCGCGAGAGGGCACCTAACTGCTGCTGGTCTGAGAAATAGTTGACCTTAATAACGATGCCATCGATCTCGTAATTCAATTTGTGCCTGAGCTTTTTTACTCTTTCATAATAATCGAGGACCTGCTCCGCTCCATGACCCAGCTCCACCAGCTCATTTACCTTGAGACCCCATTTGCGAAAGCTGCTCAAAAGCTCCCACTGGCTAGCCAACTCCCTTCCCTCAACTTTGCCGATAGCATAAAAGACGATGTCTAAGTTTCTCTGGGCGGTAACCCGAGAATCGAGCTGGCGCAAAGACCCGGCCGCGACGTTGCGAGGATTGGCGAAGATTTGCTCTCCCCTATCGGCCCGGGTGTGATTTAACTCATCAAACTCCCTGATCCCCATAAATACCTCACCCCGGGCCTCAAGCCTCCGGGGCAGCCTCTCCCCTGGGGGCTCGGTTAAGACCATAGGCAAAGCCTTCATGACTTTGAGATTGGCGGTAACATCTTCGCCGGTGAAGCCATCGCCTCGGGTAGAGCCTTGAATAAATACGCCGTCTTGATAAATGAACTCCACTGCCAAGCCATCCATCTTGGGCTCCAGCACGTAATCTATCTCCCTGGTGGTTTCCAACAGTTTTTTCACCCGGCGGTCAAAATCGTACACCTCCTCGGCTTCCATGGCATTCTCCAGGCTCAACATGGGCAGACTATGGGGAACGCTCTGGAATTCCTCAGCCACTAAAACCTTGGTCCAGTCCTCGGCCAGACCATGCCCTACCCTCTGGCTAGGCGAGTCCGGCGTTACATAC
>JAZFTZ010000281.1:0-2017 GCA_036446955.1 Thermodesulfobacteriota bacterium | reverse complement strand
GGCCTACGACCCTGTCCCCCGGGGAGGTTTTATGTCTTTTCTCCCCAAGCCAGCCGTTCAAGCAGACGCCGCGATTTGAGTTCCTTCTCCAATTGAGCCCTAATGAAGGCGGTGAGCAAAGCCCGGCTTTCCTGCTCTACTTTGGCTGAGAATCTCAGGCTTCCCAGCCTGTCCCAAGCGAGCCTTTTGCCCGCGGCCAATGTCTTTAATGTTCCCACCGAGACCTCCACGCCTGGCCCCGATCCTGGCTGGCACTTGGAGCAAACCGGGCTTCCTTTTAAGGGGGAAAAAGTTGCTCGGGTCCCTTTCCAAACATCCTCCTGGCAGTCCAGACATCGGCGTAATTCAGGGGCCAGTCCGGCGGCCACCAGCGCTTGAATCTCGAATATCGAAACCAGCTTCCGGTCTGGCTGACGCTCTTCCAAGGAGGGCAAGGCGGTAATTAACAGACTGAATAGTTGCCGGTTGGGTTCTCTCTCCGCGGTCAACTCCAGCGCCAGCTCCAGAAAGTAGCTGGCAAAGGCGACCTTTTCCAGTGCCTGGCGCAGGCCTAGGTGAGGGTTAATCAGGTTGGCCTCCTCCACCAGAGCCAGTCCTGGCCGGGTCTTCTCTCGCAGATGAAGCTCTACCAGGGAGAAGAGGTCTAAATTTATCCCAAACCTTTTCTTGCTCCTCTTGGCCCCCTTGGCCAAAGCTCTCAGTTTTCCCAGCTTCTCGGTGAAGAAGGTGACCAGTAAGTCTGATTCTCCATAATCGGCGGCCCCTGCAGCCAGGGCCAAGGTCCGGATCAGAGGCATGCCGGCCAGTCCCCTTCTATAAGAGGAATTTCAAGAATAAGGTGGCCAATCCCAGATAAGAGAAAAATCCAAAAACGTCGGTGAAAGTGGTCACGAACACGCTGGAGGCAGAGGCGGGGTCTACTCTTAACTTCCGCAACATTATGGGCACAAAAGCGCCCGCGCTGCCGGCCACGAACAGATTGGCTATCAGCGTTAGGGCGAGGATGATGCCCAACATATAATTCCCGTTCCATAGATAGGCCACCAATCCAAGGAACACGCCGATGGCCACACCGTTTACCAGCCCGGTGGTCATCTCCTTTATCAAGACCGTTTTGGTCCGAGTGAAATCCAAATCCCCCATGGCCAGCCCCCTTATAACCACGGTCATAGTCTGGGTGGCCGCGTTTCCCCCCATGCCGGCGACAACGGGAAGGAAGGCAGCCAGGATAACAAAAGCCTGAATAGTGTCCTTAAAGGCAATAACCACCGCGGCAGCCATCAACGCAGTGAAAAGGTTGATAAACAGCCAGGGCATCCTGCGCTTGACCGACCTCAAGGGCGAATCGGTTACTCGTTCATCATCGTGGACGCCTCCCATCCGATAAAGGTCTTCGGTGGCTTCGGCATCGATAACGTCGAGGACATCGTCAACTACAATACGGCCCAGAAGCCTGCGATTGTTGTCCACCACCGGCAGTGAAAGGAGGTCGTATTTCTTGAATATCCTGGCTACCTCCTCTTGGTCAACGTCGGCGGTCACCCAATGTTCGGCGGGCTCCATCAGCCGGGGGATGGCGGTTTCATCTCGGGCCAGCAGCAACTTCCTTATAGGCATGATCCCGACCAGGGTGTTATCCAGATCTACCACATAGACATTGGCAATGTTTTCCACTTTTTCCGCTGCCCGGCGCACCGCCTCTTTGGCCTGTCTAACTGTTATCTCTTTGTTGACCGCGACCAGACCCAACTGCATGATGCCGCCGGCGGTATCTTCCCGGTAACCCAGCAGTTTTTGAACGTCCTGAAAATCTCCGCGCGCGATTCGAGAGAGGATCAGGGCTGCCTCTTCCTTGGGCATATCCGCTATTACGTCCGCGGCTTCATGAGACTCCAGCGCATCAAATATAGCGGTGAGCCTGTCCTCAGCCATGTCCTCCAGGACTTGCTCCCGGGCCTGGTCATGCAGTTCCACCAGAACATCGGAAGCCAAGATCTCAGGTAACAGGGCAAAGACC
>JAZFTZ010000280.1:0-16483 GCA_036446955.1 Thermodesulfobacteriota bacterium | reverse complement strand
GGAGAAGGAAAACAGGCTGAGATAGGCAAAGAAACGGGAATAAAGGGGATCGCCGCTCATGTACCCCATGGAAAACAGGTGCACCAGGCTACTCACCACGGTAACCACCACCAGCATCACCCCGGTTACATTATCGATGGTGATGCCAAAAGCGATGCCCAACTCGCCCGCGTTGAACCAGGGCCAGCTGACCTCCAGGCGGAAGTCAGGGTTATCTTGAGCCAGCAGCTTGAACAGTATGTAAAGCGCGGGGACAATGGTTAAGCATAGCGCGCCGGTGGAGACCCAGTCACCCTGTCGGGGAATTCGGCGGCCAAAAAAAATCTGGACAACGAATGCCAGCAGCGGAAGGCCTAGAATGATAAGGGCACTAACCAGCATTGAAGTACAGCTATCCTCTCAGGGTCCGAGCCTCGTCCACGTTAATCCCCCGTCTGATCCGATACAGAGCAATGACAATGGCCAGGGCAACCGCGGCCTCAGCCGCAGCCAGGATGATGACAAAGATGGCGAATAATTGGCCGGTCAGCCCTCCGGCAACAAAGCGGGAAAAAGCCACGAAATTTATATTGGCCGCGTTAAGGATAAGCTCTACCCCCATTAAAACGGCAATCGCATTTCGCCGGGTAATCACCGCAAAAAACCCCAGACTGAACAAAACTGCGGCTACGACTAGATAGTGGTTAAGCCCGATCATTTCTCCTCCTTCTTAGCCAGTATGACCGCGCCCACCAGCGCAGCGACCAGAAGCACAGACACTATCTCGAAGGGCAGAAGAAAATCAGTCAAAAGCAAGTTGCCTATCCTGGCCGTTGTCGGCCCTTCCGGCTCCAGGGCCCTTTCCACCCAGGGGGTGCGAAATATAACCGCCACAAGCAGAGCCGCGAGGATACCACAGGATACCAGTCCCACAAAAACCGACTGGGACTGATTCGTTACGCTTACCAGCCCTACCCTCTGGGTAAGCATCACGGCAAACAGGACAAGAAGCAAGATGCCACCCACGTAGATGAGCACTTGGGTGGCGGCCAGAAAATCGGCGCTTAACATGATGTAAAGACCGGCCACACCGAAAAAGGTAAACAGCAGGGCAAAGGCTGATCTCAGTATGTTCCGGGAACCTACTACCACGAAGGCAGAGCCCAACGTTACAGCTGCAAAAAGGTAAAAGACCGCTTGATATACCACCATCCTATCCCCGCCGGGGTTAAAAGCCAGCTTTATCAGCCGCTTATTTCTCTGCCGCCGCCTTTATTCGCTCGCCTTCCTTTATAAAATGAGACACCATCTCATCCCGAGAGCTAAACACCCGTTCGTAAATCGGGGTCATATGAATGGCTCCACTGGGGCAGGGGTCACAGCATAACGAACAGAGCATGCACTTGCTAAAATCGATGTCGAACCTGGTCATATACCTCTTTTTCTTGTCCTGAGGGTCGCGTTCCACGTCAATGGAGATGCATTCCACCGGGCAAGAGAGCTGGCAGATCTTGCACGCGGTGCAGATGTCCAGATCAACGGCCAAAGAGCTCCGGGACCGTTCCGGCAGCTGCCATTTTTCGTCGGGGTATTGGAGGGTTATGGAGGGCCTGAATAAATAATGTAAGGTAACCCGCATACTTTGCAATACGGTTATTACCGCCAGACATATATCTTTTAGATAAGTTCGCATCCTCAGACTAACTCCAGAACCGAGGCCCCGATCAGGCTTAGAAAGGCCAAGGGAACAAACACCTTCCAGCAGACATGCATCAGCTGGTCCACCCGAAGGCGAGGCAGGGTGAACCGCAGCCACATTTGCACGAAGACCAAAAAGAGCGCTTTCAAAATCAGCACCAACGCGCCGGGGATCTCACTATCCACTAAGGGCCCGTACCAGCCGCCTAAAAAGAGGATGGCGGCGATTAAGGATACCGCCAGCATATTGGCGTATTCGGCCAGAAAGAAAAGGGAAAACCTTATGCCGCTGTACTCGGTGTGAAAGCCGGCCACCAGTTCGCTTTCCGCCTCGGACATGTCGAACGGGTTTCGGTTCACCTCGGCCAGCGAGCCCAGGAAATATATGCCGAAGGCCAAGAAGGTAAACGGATTGCGAAAGATGAACCAGCGATAGATCCCCCCGGCCTGGGCTTCGACGATCTCCCTTAAACTCAAGCTGCTGGCGATAACCACTACCGTCAGTATGCATAAGGCTACCGGAACCTCATAGCTGACTATCTGGGCCGCCGAACGCATCGCCCCCAGCAAAGACCATTTGTTGTTAGAGGCCCAGCCAGCCATTATAATCCCCACCGCGCCCAGGGAAGATATGGCCAGGATGTAATAGATGCCGATATTCAAATCGGCCAAAAAGAGCCGGCCGCCCAGAGGAAGGGCGACGTAAACGGCAAACGCGCTTCCCAGAACCAGAAACGGGGCCAGTATGAAGAGCGCCCGGTCGGCCCCAGCCGGCACTATATCCTCTTTGGTGAGAAGCTTTATTCCATCGGCCAGGGGTTGCATCCATCCATGCCAGCCGCCGGTATACATCGGGCCCAGCCGGGACTGGATATGGGCCGATACCTTCCTCTCCATCCAGGTGAAGAACAGCACCGCCAGGAGGATGAAGGCAAACACCAGCCCGGCGAGAGCAAACATAATGACAATGAGCAACAGGCTCTCGGGCAAAAACCCACTCACCGGGGGGTAAATGATCTCCTTTATGAGAGTAAGCACCCTTCGCCTCTAACGGTCCACCTCGGGTGAAATAACGTCCAGACTGCCGAAGATGGCGCATACATCGGCCACCATCCAGCCCTTGGCAATCTCAGGAAGTACACTGAGGGCGGTAAAAGAGCCAGTGCGTATTTTCAACCGGTAAGGCTTGGCCGAGCCATTAGAGATAAGGAAGAACCCCAGTTCGCCCCGGGGGTTTTCGCTGCGCACGTATACCTCGCCCGCCTTGGGCCGCATAACTCGGGCTACCCTTCCCATGGTAGGGCCGTCTGGCAATCGGTCCAGGGCCTGCCGGATAAGGCGACACGACTCTCGCATCTCTTGCATCCTGACCACGTATCGATCCCAGCAATCGCCCAGCTTGCCCATCTCTCCTTTTCCCACCGGCACCTCGAAATCAAACTGGTCATAACCGCAATAGGGTTCGTCCTTTCTTATGTCCCAGGCCACGCCCGCCCCGCGCAGATTGGGCCCGGTTACCCCGTATTCAATGGCCATATCAGCCGGCAATATCCCTATGCCCGCGGTGCGCCCGATAAAGATCTTATTGTCAGTTAAGATTCGGTCGTACTCATCCAGCCGGGGGAGAAAGTAATCCAGAAATTCGTAAGCCTTATCCACAAATCCGGGTGGGAGGTCCTTCCATACGCCGCCGATCTTTATGTAGTTGTAGGTCAAGCGCATGCCGCTGGCCATCTCAAATAAGTCCAGGATTCCCTCCCTTTCCCTAAAACCATAAAAAAAAGGGGTCAAGGAGCCCAAATCCAATCCATAGGTGGCGAAAAATATCAGGTGGCTGGCTATCCGGTTGAGCTCGGCCATGATCACCCTTATGAAGTCGGCCCGAGGAGGTACTTCAACGCCAAGCAGCTTCTCTACCGCGCGCGCATAGGCCAGGTTGCAGTTCATCGCGGCGACGTAATCCAGCCGGTCGGTATAGGGCATAAACTGGGCATAATTTACCCGCTCGGCAATCTTCTCCAGCGCCCGATGGAGGTAGCCCACGTGAGGGGTGACTTGGAGAACCACCTCGCCCCGGGTCTTGAGCACCAGACGCAAAACCCCGTGGGTGCTGGGGTGCTGCGGCCCCATGCTAATTACCAAGTCCTCTTCACCGATGTCGTCCAGTGGGCGCAGTTCTTCCATAGCTAGACCGGCACTCCATGGTAGCTTTCAGGATAGACGTAATCCTTGCGCATCGGGTGGCCTGGCCAATCATCAGGCAACAATATCCGGCGCAAATCCGAGTGGCCGGTAAAGATAAGGCCGTAAAGGTCAAAGGCCTCCCGTTCAAACCAGGCCGTCGCCTTCCAAACCGACTCCAGCGAAGGTAAGCGCGGGTCTTCCTTACCGACGAGTACCTTAAGCACGATCTTATGCCGATGAGCGGTGGAGAATAAGTGGTATACCACCCCGAAGCGCTCGCCGTAGTCCACCCCGCTCAAACACATAAGGGCATCGAAAGCCAGGTGATCCTCCCCCTTCAAAAAGGCAGCCACCTCCCTGATGCCCACTGGCTCCACCTCAATACAGGGGTCTAGCTCGGCGGAGAAACCCGGGACCGGACCGGTAAACATCTCCTTAACCAGGTTGTAAATCTCAGTTCCTTCCAATTTTCCTCAAACCTTCGCCGCCCGCTCTGGCCTCTATCTTCTCCCTGAGCTTTATCAAACCGTAAAGCAGGGCCTCCGGCCGAGGCGGACAACCGGGCACATAGACATCCACCGGAATGATCAGGTCCACCCCTTTCAGTACCGAGTAGGAATGGAGATTGAACGGGCCGCCGTTCAAAGCACAACTTCCCATGGCGATCACGTATTTGGGCTCGGGCATCTGATCGTACAGCCGTTTTACCCGCTCGGCCATCTTCTGGGTGACCGCGCCGGCAATAATCAACAAATCGGCCTGCCGGGGACTTCCTCGAAACACACCGGCTCCGAATCGGTCCAGGTCGTACCGGGAAGCACCTGCCGCCATCATCTCGATGGCACAACAGGCCAGCCCAAAGGTCAACGGCCACAAAGAGGAGGCGCGCGCCCACTTGAACATCTTATCCACCGTGGTCAAGATAACGTTGTCTTCCAAAAGATGTTCGCTAAGTTTCATCCTACCCTAGCCATGGAGGAAGACCCTTGCCTCGAGCCTAGCCTCTGGGTTTTACCCACTCCAGGTAGCCCCCTTTCCAGACATAGATTAGGGCCACCAGAAGGACAGCCACAAAAATCATCATCTCTACAAAGGCCAAAAGTCCCAGGCTCTTAAACACCACCGCCCAAGGATATAGTAACACCACCTCCACATCGAAGACTATAAAGACGAGGGCAATAATGTAAAAACGGACGTTAAACTGGACCCAAGAGGGCCCAATCAAACGCTCTCCACACTCATAGGTACTAAGTTTTTCCGGATTAGCCGCTTTGGGACGTAAAAACCAGGAGAGAGCCAGGGAAAAACCGATGAACAAGGCCGCCAGTACGAGAAAAATCAGCACAAAGCCGAAATCGAGCAGCATTTGTCATTCCCCGGCGGCCGCGGTGGTTTGACTTAATCAACCAGCCTAGTACAAAAATAAAACAAAATCTAAAACTTGTCAAGGCAAATCTGTGCCGTTTTCTGAGTTCAATAATACCTGTTCTCATAAAACCTGACTCCCAGGGGAACGGGGCCATAGCCCCGTTCCCCTGGGCCCCTTAACCCCAAACATAGGTCAAAATTTAGGAAGTGGGTGTGGGGGAGAATCATTTTTAAAGGGTTCCCCCAACAAAATCGCCCTTGACACCAGGAGTTGAGCCGTGATAATCAATCTACGGAGCTTTTTATTTTTTTGTACGTGATACGTGAATAGTATGGAAAGAGTTAAGTCGGAGAAGCTGTTTTCCCGAGCCAGGGAATACCTGGCCGGCGGGGTAAACTCGCCGGTGCGGGCGTACAAGGCGGTGGGCGGTTCACCTCCGTTCATAGTTAGGGGGAAGGGGGCCCACATCCTTGATGCGGACGGGAACGAGTATGTCGACTTTGTGCTCTCCTGGGGACCCCTTATCTTGGGACATGCTCGGGATGAGGTAATTGATGCGGTTAAGGAAGCGGCCAGTATGGGCACCAGTTTCGGCGCGCCCTCTCCTTTTGAGCTGGAATTGGCTCAGCGCATTAAGCAGGCGTTCCCTTCCCTGGATAGGATGCGGATGGTGAATTCAGGCACCGAAGCGACCATGAGCGCGCTTCGGCTGGCCCGGGCCGCCACCGGTCGGGAGCTGATAGTTAAATTTGAGGGTTGTTATCATGGCCATGTCGATAGTCTGCTGGTAGCCGCCGGCTCGGGCGCGGCTACCTTTGGCGTACCCTCCAGCCCTGGGGTGCCTAAGGAGGTGGTCAAGAGCACCCGGGTCTTGCCTTATAATGACCTTGACGCGGTGGAGAGGACTTTTCAGCGGGAAGGGGAGAATATCGCCTGTGTAATTGTGGAGCCCGTCGCCGGCAACATGGGGGTGGTTCCTCCGCTAGCCGGATTTCTGGCTGGTTTGAGGGAATTAACGGCAAAATGGGGAGCGGTGCTGATATTTGACGAGGTGATAACCGGTTTTCGGGTAGCTCTTGGCGGCGCGCAGCAGCTTTATGGATTGAGGCCGGATATTACCTGTTTGGGAAAGGTCATCGGCGGCGGCCTTCCCGTGGGCGCATACGGAGGCAAGAAGGAGATCATGGAGCTTCTGGCACCGGAAGGGCCGGTTTATCAAGCCGGAACCCTTTCCGGGAACCCTTTGGCCATGGTCGCGGGCGCGACCACACTGAAATTGCTGTCCCAGCCGGGTGTCTATGAAAGGCTGGAGCAACTCTCCTCTCGGCTGGCCCAGGGGATTGAGGAAGCAGCCCAGCTAGCCGACCTGGATATTCGCCTGAATCGAGTGGGCTCCATGCTCAGTTGGTTCTTTAACTCCGGGCCGGTTAATAACTATGCTGATGCCGCTCGTTCTGATACGGTAAAGTTCGCCCGCTACTTCGCCAAGATGTTGGAACAGGGCATCTATTTGGCGCCCTCGGCCTTTGAAGCAGCCTTTGTCTCCACTGCCCATAACCAGGAGGATATCGATAAGGCGCTGGCGGCTTTCCGGAGCGCGTTTAAGGGGTTATAGGCACCGTCTTTGGGCCCGGTGATTGTTCATGGCCGATGAAAGAAAAAAGATGTTGCAGCTCTTGGCCCGGTACGGGACCGTGGGCCTGGAAATGGGGTTTGCCGTTGCCGTAGGCGCTTTCATCGGTATGTTCTTGGATAAGCTGTTGGGGACGAAACCGTGGCTGGCCATCATCTTTCTTTTGTTCGGTGTGGTGGCCGGCTTCAAGCGCCTTATTCAAGTATGCAGGAAGGTTAAATTCAATGATCTGGGAAACAGCTAACCTGATTCAGCCCGAAGGAAAACGCCTCCTGTCAGGCATTGAGCGACGGGGACTATTTATACTGGCTGTCTTTCTGGTAGCTAGCGGCTTTTTCCGCTCGTTCTGGCTATCCAGCTCCCTGGCTATGGGCGGCGTGATATCTATGTTCAACTTCTGGGGCTTGAGGACGATCATCGAAAAGGCACTGAATACCCGGCCCCGGTTTCTGTTAGCCTTATTCATAAAATTCCTGCTGCTGTTAGGGGTATTGTTCTTGCTCATCGTATATGCTAATGTTCACAAAGTTGCCTTCGCGGTGGGCTTATCGGTGGCTTTTATAAGCATCACTTGGGAAGGTTTCAAGGGCCATCGCAAGGCTAACGGAGAAGGTTGAATTGCCGGAAGAAGAGGTTTTTACCTGGTTTAGTCTAATTCCGCAGCTGGGGCCTTGGCTGGGCCACAACCCTCACGTAGCCGCGGCCGGTTTAGTGCTGGTGGTGCTGCTCATCTTCTCGCTTATCGCCCGGCGCCAGTTGGCCCGGGAGGAGAGTGTCTATTCCACCTCTAAGTTTGGGGTCACCATCTTTCTGGAATTAGCGTTGGAATCGGTCCTCGAGCTTATGGACAAGATAATGGGGCCCCGGGGGAGGAAATTTTTCCCCCTCATCGGCAGCCTGGCCCTGTTTATATTCTTCTCCAACATATTGGGTCTGATACCGGGCCTTATCCCGCCGACTCAGAACTGGAACACCACCGCGGCCTGTGCCATAGTGGTCTTTCTGGTCTATCAATTTTTCGGTTTCAAGGTGCATGGCATTAAGTATCTCAAGCACTTTACCGGACCGGTCTGGTACCTTTCCCCGCTGATGTTCCCCATTGAGCTTATCAGCCACTTTGTCCGGCCCCTTTCCCTTTCCATGCGGCTAATGGGAAACATGACCGGAGACCACCTGGTCATCAGCATATTCTTGGGCTTGTTTCCTTTCTTACTGCCATTACCGGTCATGGTGATAGGACTGCTGGTGGCCGTTATTCAAACGCTGATTTTCATCCTTCTCTCCATGGTTTATATCTCCATGGCGGTGGAGGAGGAAGAACACTAACTGGGAGGAGTTATACCGGATGTTAGAAAGGAGGACTATATGTTAAAGAAGGTGCTGTTTGCTTTGACCCTGACTATTGCTCTGGGAACCCTTGTTGCTCCCCTGGCCTTGGCCCAGGAGGAGACGTTGCCTGCTGAGGTCAAGACGATAATCGCCCTGGCGGCGGGTTTTGGTATCGCCATCGCTTCTTTCGGAGGCGCCATTGGCCAAGCTCGGGTGGGAACCGCCACCATGGAAGGGATCGCCCGGAACCCAGGAGCCGCCAGCGCGATGTTCGTGCCTTTCATCCTTGGTTTGGCCTTAATAGAATCGCTGGTTATTTATACGTTGATTATCTCCTTCATCCTTGTGGGTAAACTATAGGCCTTTTCATCAGGACAATGGTCTAGCCAACCGTTTCCATGCTGGAAGGGCGATGGAGCGATAGTCAGGTGGCCAAAGTTTTCTAGCCTAGGAGAGGGTGAAGATGGCCAGAGTTATTGATATCCACAGTCATCTCTATCCCCCGGAGTTTAAAGGGATAGGTAATATCCACCCCAGCATCTACGATCTGGAGGGGTTGTTGGCCGAGCAGGAGGCCGGCGGCGTGGATACCAGCGTAATCAGCAACTGCATGGTCTTGGCCCAGAAGGGAACGGCCAATCTATGGGACCTGAAGCTGGTAAAGATATTCCACGATTTCGCGGGAAGACTGGTAAAAGAGTATCCCGACCGTTTCGTCGGCCTTGCCACCGCGGTCCCGTTTCGGGGCAAGGAGTACTTGGACGAAATTGAACGCGCGGTCAAGGAGTACGACTTAAAAGGGATCATCGTCAATTCCAGCCTGGAGGGTGAATACCTGGACTCGGAACGGGCCTATCCCCTTTTCGAACTGGTCTGCCGCCTGGATCTGCCCCTTTTCATCCATCCGCCCTCGGTCACCGTTGGCGAGGATAAGATGGAATCGATTCGCCTGGTGGCCACGGTGGGCCGGCCTTTCGATACCACTCTCACCGTGGTGCGAATGATACTGTCGGGTGTGCTGGCGCGCTTTCCCATGAAGCTGATACTGGCTCATATGGGCGGTGCCATCCCCATGCTGGTGGGCCGGTTGGACTACGGGTACGAATATCGCCACGACCCGGGCTACGGGAGCCAGAGCTACGGCCCCTGGAAGGCCGACGTCGCTGAAAACCCGCCCAGCTATTACATAAAACAGATGTACCTCGATACCATGGGCGTACATCCACCCGCGCTTCAGGCCTGCCTGGGCACCGTGGGTGTGGACCATGTGGTGCTGGGAAGCGATTTTCCTCCGGTAAAGATGCCGCTGAAGAGGACGGTGGATACAGTTAAGAAACTCAACCTCAACCCGGCCGATGAGGAAAAGGTGCTGGGAGGCAACGCGGCCCGGCTTCTTAAGCTCTAGCGGCAACATTGGGTTCACGAATTCGGATAAGACCTTGTTCTTGCGGAGGGGAGGCTGCAATTGGCCTGCCACCTGCCCATTAATTTGGAATATCATCTTTAATCGCCCTGAACACCTTTACCAAGGTTAAGGTCTATAAGGACCAGCTCTGAGTTGCCTGGTTTTTTGACACTCAGAGACAATATAACTGATACCTTGTTGGAAAGAAGGAAAAGGGCATGAGAAAGAACAAGTTTACTCCTTACCCTCATTGTTCTAGATACATTTGTGGCTACCAGCGCTTTCGTCTCGGGAGCGGAAAA
Organism: Thermodesulfobacteriota bacterium; assembly: GCA_036446955.1. Lineage (GTDB taxonomy): Bacteria > Desulfobacterota > JAZFTZ01 > JAZFTZ01 > JAZFTZ01 > JAZFTZ01. The sequence continues at coordinate 6,584 of JAZFTZ010000280.1, read as the reverse complement.
AGTTCGCTTTGGCGATTCGGTCAAATTCAGCCCTACCGGGCGTATTCCTTTCGAAGCTGTTGAGGGAAAGGGGTTCTGGACCAAGAACGGCTTGGACGCGGAGCGCCTAGCCTTCGGCGGGGGACAGGCTAACATGCAGGCGGTAGCTGCCAAGGCAGTTAATACTGGTTAGTCCACTAACGCTACCATCTTCAGGGCGGCATCAGCCGGCGTAGCCATCATCATCGTTGGCAACCTTCTACCAATCAACGATTTCTCCGTCTAGGTCAGCGCTAAGAGCCGATTCAGGGACCCAAAAACATCAGCGGAATAAATCTCGGCGTGGGAGGTCGTGGAGGCGTGGAGTACATCCATGGGTCTATTGTGACCAAGTCCTTGGGGCAGGAAAAAGATATAAGATTCGTCCTCACCGGGGATTCGGGCCAGTCTGGCCTCCCTGCGGGGTGGGCCTGTTGACGGTGTTATCCTTACACCACGGCAGATGTGGGACATGAAGCTGAAGGGTGAGGTCACCAACTTGATCCCGGTTAGCAGGTACCTGCCCAAGCCCTGGCTTGAGCATGTCCTTTACGCGCGTAAGGGTTTCGCCCAATCTAAGCCGGATGCAGTAAGAAGGACGGTTCGGGCTGTTGTTCAGGCAACCAATTTTATTCGAGACAACCGAGACTGGACCATAGCTAAGATGCGCCAGATATACCGCTATTCGCAGGCCACCGCGGAGAAGGTCTATTGAGGAGGGGTTACTGTACACCCGCACTGGCAGGGTGAAGATGAAGGCGGTCAGGAACGTCAGGAAATTGCTGATAGATTTCAACGTGGTTTCTGCCGATAAGGCTCCATCTGTTGAAGCACTGGCTACCAACAGGTATGTTGATTAGTTGATTTGAACCTAATGAGGGTTTATCTCCAGGCTTGGACCGCAAAGGTTCAGGAAAAAGGCGGCCGCGGGTTAAACTTCAGTACCCAGCCTCTCCAGGCATTTCAGGATCTTCATGGGCGTCATGGGCAGGCTGTTTACCCTCACTCCCAGGGCATCGTAGATGGCATTGGAGAGCGCGGGAGGGGGCAATATAGTGCCAGGCATCCCTATCGCCTTGGCACCAAAGGCGCATTTGTGATCGTAAGGCTGTACCAGGATGGTCTCTATCGGCGGCATGTCGGCCGCGGTGGGAACCTTATAATCGACCAGATTGGGGTTTAAAACCGCGCCCTGGTTGTACAAGACCTCCTCGGTCAATCCCAAGCCCAGGCCGGTGGCTATCCCCCCCTCTATCTGGCCCTCAGCTGCGGCCGGATTGATAGCCGTGCCCAGGTCATGCGCGGAAGATATATTTAAAATCTTTAACCGTCCTGTCTCCCGGTCTATATCCACTTCGACCACCTGGCTGCCGAAGATATAGGCCCGGGACGAATTCCCATAAAAGGTCTTAGGATCTCTAGGGTTGGTGTCGGGCTCATCAACTCCCTTGCCGATAATAGCGCTGCCGCTGGGCTTAAATATGGCGTAGCGGGCCACCTCGGCCAGGGAGAGGCCTTTCCCCGGTGAGCCCTTGACCTGGATCTTCCCCTCAGCCAGTTCCAGATCTTTGACGTTCGCCTCTAACATGTGGGCGGCCAACTCCAGTAGCTGGCACTTGGCGTCTTCAGCGGCCAACATAACCGCGTTCCCTCCGCTCACCGTCACCCGCAGGGCCCAGGGACCCTGGGAAAATGGAGTATAGTCACTATCAGGCAACGGTATTTCCACCTCCGCCATAGAAACCCCCAATACCTCGGCAGCCATCTGGGCGAAGATGGTGCGCATGCCCTGGCCGTAGTCGGCTTCTCCGGAGATGATTTGCACCTTGCCCTCCTCTGATATCTTCACGTAGGCTACCGAGCCGCCGAAGTCGGCACTCTGCCGGTTGTCGCAATCATATGCGGTGCAGGCCACCCCCAGTCCGCGGGTATGACTCTTAATCTTTCCAAAATTTATTTTTTGGCTTACCTCTTCAATACACTCTTTCAAACCGCAGGTGCCAACCTTCCAGCCATGCGCGGTCAAATCCCCTGGCCGGGTAAAGTTCTTCAGCCTTAACTCCTGGGGCGTCATCCCCAACTCCCGGGCAACCCTATCCAGATGCGTCTCCAGGGCATAGGTCAGCTGGGCGGTCCCGAAGCCTCGGAAAGCACCGACCGCGCTCTTGTTGGTGTATACAATTTTGCCCTCCGATCTTATGTTGGCAACTCGGTACACGTTGTCGGGCAAAACCGTCCCCTTGATGACTATCCGGGGACCCTTGTCCATATAGGCTCCGTTGTCGGCAAGGACCTTGGTCTCTTTGGCCAAAAAGATTCCATCCTTGCTGAAACCGGTCTTGATGTCGATGACCATAGGAACCCGGGGCAGGGTGGCAATGAACTCCTCCTCCCGGTTGTTCATCATCTTCACCGGCCGGCCCGTTTTCATAGACAGCAGCGCACAGATAGGGTAGATGGGCAGCATGGTTATCTTTCCGCCGAACGCGCCGCCGACATTACATTGGATCATGCGCACCCGGCCCTCGGGCAAGCCCAAGGTCTGGGCCAGGCACAGCCGGACACCGGAGGGGTCCATGGATGATATCCAGATGGTCAGCCTGCCATTGACGTCGTAGCTGGCCAGGCAGGAGAGAGGCTCAAGGTAACATTGATTTTGAATCTGGGTTTCCAACTCATCCTGAAATATATGGTCGGCTCGGGCAAAGGCGGCATCCACATCACCCCTGGTAAGGCAAAACGAGCCGGCGATATTATCCCCGTCCTCCGGCACTATCGGTGCACCCGGTTTAAGAGCATCTTCAGGGGTAAAGACTGCAGGCAACTGCGCGTATTCCACCCTGATAAGCTCTAAGGCTTCACCGGCTGTATCTTCATCCCGGGCAGCTACCGCGGCCAGCTCGTCGCCAACGAAGCGAGCTCTCCCGCGGGCGAATATCCTTTTGTCCTGCTCAATGCTCGATCTCTTGGGCGGCGGCAAAGGGGCATCCCTGGCCGTCAATATCGCTTTTACGCCAGCCAGCCTCTCTGCCCGGCCGGTGTCTATATGAACAATTCGGGCATGAGGGTGGGGGCTTCGCAGCACCAGCCCTACCAGACATCCCGGCAAGTCCTCATCTACCGCGTACTTGGCCCGGCCTGCGGCCTTATCCCTGGCGTCCACCCTGGGCACGCTCTTGCCCACCACCGAATATTTCGTCATCTTATCTCCTCATATCTTAAGAGTTCGGTTTAACGGCCCGCCAACACCTCATCGATCAGGCTGTGGTCGATAATATCCTCCAACCTGGGGATGGCCTTGACGTAGCCAAACTGCTGGAGAAGTCCCATGTCCGTCTTCAGAAGCTCCAAGTCTATCTTCCCATCATCAAGCAGGTAAGGTAAAGTAGGAGACCTCTTGATCAACCCGATATCGGCAAAGGCCGACCAATCTGCCAGGGTCGATTCCAGGTCTCGTTTCGTCTCTTTTATGGCCTCCAGGTAACCGGCGATGAAGGCTTTGGCTAGCGGGCGATCTTTGGCCAGCAAAGACTTTATTACCGCGGGTATGGGCATTTCCAGGATGGCGGTATCCTTCTTCGGGTTCAGGCCATGTTTGCTCAACATGTACCGGAGGTAAAGGTCGAAATTGCCCGCGTAGTTATTGACGCCGATCTTCTTCCCTTTCAAATCCTCGATCCTGGTAATGCCAGAGTCAGCTCGGACTACAAACGCACTGGGGGGGATTTCCCAACCCGGCGGTCAGGGCCACTGCTTTAAGCTTGGCTCCTCGGTGGCGAGCTATTACCAGGCTGGGCGTAGTGACCACTCCCGCATCCAGGGCTTTGGCTATAATGCCTTCAACCTCTTGGTTGGAGTTGGAGAAGAACTTCCATTCCACCTGGACGCCATGTTTCTGGAATATACCCCGGGCATCGCCGACAATAACCGCGGGCGCGGTCCAGACCTTTCCCATGCCCATTCTAATCCGGTTGCGCTTTTGCTCAGCCAAAGCATAGCTGCTCCAGGCCAGCAGGATGAAGGCCAGAGCGAACCCGGCAGCCACTACATTACCCTTCTTAGTGCTTGGCATAATGACTCCTCCTCTTCTGGTTTTATCGAGATGATTTTGCCGGTTTTCAGATTATGCTTAGTCGCTCGAAGAATTAATATATTTTATCACCTTGACCTGGTTTTAGTCAATATTACCAAGACAAAACCTAAAACCTTCCCGGGGGACGGGGCCGAGGGCCTTTTGTGGGGAGACCTTATCTGGGGAAAACCCTTTAATTTCGCCCCCCCCGAGAAACGAAGCTCCTTGGGGTTAGAGTAGGGTTCTTCCCATAAATGGGCCCTCGACCCCGGTCCTGGGAAGGATCTTCCCCCACATTATCCTTGACATCACCGGCCTGAAAAGATACTAATTTTTGGGAGAAAGCTAAGGGGTTAGCCATAAAGGTGACCCAATTCTTCTCGAGGGAAGAGAATATTCCGTTCACACCTTTCAGAGTTATTTGTTCAACTCAACCCCAGTCGAATAGCAGTTAAACAGCTATTCGCAGGCCGGGCTGAGGCTTGGAGGAGCAAGCCCGGGAGTAGACATGATTCAGAAGCGCAAAAAGGAACATGTGGAGATCGTCCTGCAAAAAGGGGCCCAGGCGCATTATAACTTCTGGCAGGACATCAACCTGGTGCATTGTGCGCTGCCTGAGATAAGCCGCAACTGTCTATCCCTGAGAACCAACTTCTTGGGCCGGTCCCTTTCCGCACCCTTTATTATCTCCGCCATGACCGGGGGGTTTGCTGGGGCAGAGAAAATTAATGCCAATTTGGCCCAGGCCGCCCAGACCTTGCAGATCGGTTTCGGTGTGGGTAGTCAGCGCCCGGCTTTGGTCGACCCGAAGCTGATAAGGACCTATACGGTGGTAAAAAAATATACCCCAGCCCTGGTGCTGGCCAACATCGGCGCCCCCCAGCTCCTGCCTCAGGGGAAGGAACCTGGACTGGCGGTCGACCAGCTAACCAGCATCATGGAGATGGTCAATGCCCACGCGCTGGCAGTCCACTTGAATTTCGCTCAAGAGGTACACCAGCGGGAAGGGAACCAGGATGCCCAGGGGTGCCTCCAGGCACTGCGGGAGACGGCCAAGCATCTGCCCGTGGTGGCCAAGGAGACTGGCGGGGGCATCAGCCGTGAAGTAGCAACTCAGCTGAGTTCAGCCGGGGTCAAGGCCATAGATATTGGCGGCGCGGGCGGTACCAGCTTTCCCGCGGTGGAATCGTTTAGAGACCAAGGCCAGGGCCGGCAGCAGAGGAAGGCTCGACTATTCTGGGATTGGGGCATTCCCGCACCGGCATCCCTGGTGGAATCGCGGGCGGGGGTTCCCCTCATAGCCAGCGGTGGAATCAGGTCAGGCCTGGACGCAGCCAAGGCCATCGCACTGGGGGCTGACCTGGTGGGGATTGCCTTCCCTCTTCTGGAACCCGCTACAGTTAGTTTAAAGGCAACGGTGGAGGTGTTGAACAAGTTCCTGGACGAGTTTGAGGATGCCCTGTTCCTTACCGGCTCCTCTGACCTGGCCTCATTGAAGAAAAAAGCGGTGGTGATAACCGGACCTACGGCTCAGTGGCTTTCAGCCCGCGGTTATAAGTTAGAGCAATGGGCCCAAAGGGGCTGCTAACCTTGAATTTCCTTGCTTGGCCTGATGGAAAAAGACCCCCTTTCGGCCCGCTAGGGAAGGATTATAACAGCCTTTAAATTCAAGGCTTGGGAATGCATGTTTGCCGTTGACCCTTAAAGATTGACCAGCGGAATCGACATCGGTTTTGACCGCGGTATATCTGTCATGTTACTTTGCTTACTATGAAGGCAGCGATTATGAAATCAATCGTGGCCGGCCTGAACCATCAGAGCAATTATTTATATGCGCTATACCAATAGCCCGGAGCTGTTGGCCAGGTTCGAAAGCCTGACTACCGGCCTGGTGGTAATCAAAGGTCTGGACAACCGACCTTCCGCCCACCTGGATGCCCTACTGGCCCAAGCCCAGGTCGGGGCCAAGTTTGAGCCCGCCACCCTCATATCTCCTCGTGGCGTTCAGCCTATTCCGCCTTCGGGGTAAAACCGAGCAGATATAACTGCGCCTGCGAGCTCCTGGTTCGTCGGGTGCTAAGAGACGGAGCTTTGCCCCGAATAAACAAACTGGTCGACATCTGTAATTGTATATCCATCAAGTACGTTCTACCGATAGCCGCCTATGACCTGGCAGGAATCAGGGGCGATTTAACTGTGACCCTGGCCCAAGGCGGGGAGAGATTCCTGCCCCTCAATATCGACCAGTGGGAACAACCGGAACCCGAAGAAGTCATCTACAAGGATCAAGAAAAGGCGCTGAGTCGAAGGTGGAACTGGCGCCAATGTGACCAGGCTAAGGTAACCCCGGATACCCACAACGCCTTGCTCACGCTGGAAGGGTGAACCATATTTGCCCGTAGCTGGTTGTTCAGGCCAGAACCGAACTGGCTGAGCTGGTGGAAGAGTTCTGCTCCTGTCCGCCCCGCCCGTTTATCCTTAAATAATGATAACC
>JAZFTZ010000279.1:0-11898 GCA_036446955.1 Thermodesulfobacteriota bacterium | reverse complement strand
TTACCACTGCCGGTCGGACCGGTAACCAAGACCATGCCATAAGGACGATAGATGCCTTCCCGAAACTGCCTAAGGGGGTCCGGTTCAAACCCCAGTTTGTTCAGATCCAGGTGCAAGGTGGACTTATCCAGAATCCTGATGACTATCTTCTCCCCGAACATGGTCGGTAATACCGATACCCGAAAATCGACCTCTCTGCCCGGCCCCACCCGGAGCAGCATCCGGCCATCCTGGGGAAGTCTTCGTTCCGCCAGGTCCAGCCGAGCGATGACTTTCACCCGGGAGGCGATGGCGTTCTTGAGCCTCAACGGTGGCCTCATCTCCTCATGCAGCACGCCGTCGATACGAAAGCGCACCCTGAATTCCCTTTCATAAGGCTCCAAGTGAATGTCACTAGCCCCCCTTTTCACTGCACTGATCAAAATAAGATTGACCAGCTTGACCACCGGGGCCTCTTCGGTCGCTTTTTTAAGCTCGATGACGCTTTCCTGGGTCTTCTCGCCAATCAGCTCCACCTCCTCGTCCTTAAAATCGGACAGCAGGCTGTCTATTTGAGAGCTATCATCGTAGTAATGATCAATTGTCGCCTTGATTGAGTCCTCAGAGGCCACGAACGGTTTGATATTGAGCCCGGTATGAAAGCGTATGTCCTCTATGGCAAAATGGTTGCTTGGATCGGACATGGCCACCAACAGGGTGGAGCCTTCCCTCCTTACCGGCACGGCTTGATGTCTCTCCACTATACTCAAGGGAAGTATAACCCGTATCTCGGGCTCAGGGGTGATCTCAGCGAGGTTTATTGGTGGCACTCCAAACTGCTTGGAGAGAAAGGTGATCAACTTTTCTTCGCTGATCAAGCCCAGGCGCACTAAGTTGCCACCCAGCTTACCGCCTCGGATCTTCTGCTCATTAAGCGCCCGCTCCAAATCCTGGGGCTTCAGCATACCGGCACGGATGAGCAATTCTCCGAGTCTAACAGACACACCCCGTCCCTCCCAGTTAAACTGCTCAAGTTTACGACGGCTGGGGGAAATTTGTCAAGAAAAAGTAAAAACGTGTTTTTGTCCTAATTTGGAAACCTTCCGGGTCATTTACGCTTGAGTTCCTCAAGAGTCTTGCCAGTGAGTGCCGTTGCTATTTGTCCGGTGAGCTCGACGAGCTCACGCATCATCTGCGCTCAGGGTCAGAGGCCGGCCATCTTCTCCATCATTTTCTTCATGCCCTCACCCTCCACCCCCCCCCATAATCTGCTGCATTATGGCCATGGAGTTCAATTCTCCGGTCTGCCATCCCAGGGCTTTTCGGATCTGGTCCTAATCAGAGATGGAGAGGGCGCGGATGGCTTCGAGGACATCATCAGGTGTCATTGACTTCATAATGATACTTCTTTCTTCCTGAGTGTTACTGCAAATAATTTTCTGGGAAGTCCACCTTCTTCAAATTTTTCAATACTAATGATGTCATAGCCTTTCACCAAATGTTCTACTTTTTCTCTGCTAAAAAAATGCACAATAAATCCATCCACTTCATACATATCCTCGCCTCTATGGATTCCTGTTCTATAATGGGAATCATTTATATGCCTGACTGTGTAAATATTAAGTCCTCCCGGTCTTAATACTCGCCTGACCTCATCTGGAAGAAATTCGAGTTGCCGCGTGGTAAGCGCCATGCAATATAGCAAATGCGCGTAGCAACCATCGAAAGATTCATTATCAAAAGGAAGAGGATTCCTAACATCGTGACATATCCCCGTAATAGCCCGAGACAGGCCTAACGCTTGCGCTTTTTTGTTTATTGCTTCAATGCTGCTCTTAGCATAATCTAATGCGTGAACCTGGAAACCATTTTGAGCGAAAAAAATAGTATCTCGCCCTTCACCGGCTCCGAGTTCAAGGATCTTGGTGTTGCCTTCTTTTTTGAAGACCTCGACAGCTTTTCGAGCGGGATCACTGGGGTGCTCGCCAAACATATTTGGCTTCTTTAAAAATGCATTTTCCCAATGTTGCTTTTGTGCATCTAAAACTTCTTTCACGACATTTGAACTTTCTTTTCTCATTCGTTGAAATCCCCCTACAGCTTATCTCCCGAATGCGGCTCTATAAGTAAAGCTCGAGATTTGGACACTACCAAAAAATGAAATAGCGAAGCCAGTATAAATTTAGTTCTGGCAAATCCCCTGCCACCCGCCAATCAAATTAGGACACTACCTAAAAACGCGTTTTGTCCTGTCTTCAGAAGACAGCGGCCACAGCTTAACTCAAGTTTTACCGGGGGACGGGGTCCTTTTGTGGGGGAAACCTTCTCTGGGGAAAACCCTTTGAAAAGGGTCTTCCCCAGACCCCTTTCCTAAATTTTGAGTTATGTTTTGTTTGGCACTTCTCGACAAATCAAAACCTAGCCCTAAGTTTGGGAGGGGAGTGTGGGGGCGCACGGCCCCGTCCCCTGGGTAAAATTGCGCCCACCCAAACTGCCGACTGTTCCAGCCTAGGTTTTTTCGGCCTCCTCCCTCATCAACTGATGCGGGGCAGCGATACCGGTCCAGATTTGAAAACTCAACGCCGCCTGATGAACCAGCATTCCCAGACCGCCCAGGGTCTTCAGGCCTGCCTGGGAAGCTTGCTGAAGAAAAGGCGTGCCCTCCCTGCTATAGGCCAGATCATAGATTAACGCACCGGCGGGTAAAGAGGAAAAAGCTAAGGAAAAGAAAGGTTTATCCATCCAGGCAGGGGTGCAGTTCGCCACCAGATCGAACTCGGACAGGAACGAAGCATCCTTCAGTCGGGCCAAAGAATCGGAAAATAGATTCGGAAAGGCAAACCTTCCCTTGAGCTCGGCGGCCAGTCTATGCGCCCGGCTCTCGGTGCGGTTAAGCACCCAGATCTCCCCGGCCCGCTCAGTCATGAGGCTGGCCACCAGGCTGCGGGCCGCGCCGCCCGCGCCGATGAGCAGGGTTTTCTTACCCTGGACCGAGAAGTCGGCCTCCAGCCGAAGGGAATGCAAGAACCCCTGGCCATCGGTGTTATAACCCACCAGTCTGCCCCTCTCCAGGGCCACCGTATTTACCGCGCCAACCAACTCCACCTCGTCAGAGAGGGCATCCAAATACCTTATCGCCTCCTCTTTGTAAGGTATGGTTATGTTGGCCCCTAAAAACGACAGGGACTTGAGTGCGGCAATGGCCGCGGCCAAGCATCCCGGCCTAACGTCGAAGGCCAGGTACAGCGCGTTAACCCGGTGGGCTTGAAACGCGCGATTATGCAACCGGGGGGAAACAGAGGCCGCTACCGGGGTTCCCAGCAGCCCGGCGAGTTTGGTGCCGGCATCGATCTTCAAACTTTCTGCCTCAAGCCGCCCAGCAAGGCCCGAGTTTTAGCCACATCTTTGCCGATTTGAGCCGAAAGCGCTAAGAGAGTGGAGAACTTCCTCTCCTCCCGCAACCAATGGTGAAAGAACAGCTTAACCTCTTTGCCATAGAGGTCGCCCTGATAATCAAGCAGGAAGGCCTCCACCGTGGGCTCTGTACTTCCCACGGTAGGGGCTGTACCCACATTGACCGCGGCCTGATACAGCTGACCTTCCACCTGGGCCAAACAGGCGTAAATGCCATTCCTTGGGTGCAGCTCGTTCAGGCATTGCAGATTAGCGGTGGGAAAACCGAGCTCCCGGCCCAGCCGCCTACCCGCGGCCACCCTACCCGAAAGTTCAAACGCGCCCCCCTGCATCTGGGCGGTCTCCTCCATTTTACCGTCAGCCACAAGCTGGCGTATGGCCGAAGAGCTGACCATGGTTTCTCCCCGGTAGACCGGGTCCACCACTTCCAGCTCAAAGCCCAGGCGTTCCCCAGTGGCCCTGATCAGCTCGGTGGTTCCCTGCCTGGCTTTACCAAAGAGGAAGTTCTTTCCAACCATGACCAAATCAGGGTGGAGCTTGTCCCAGAGGATATCCTCCAAGAATTCTTTAGCCTCCATCTGGGAGAACTCTAAACTAAACTTCAGGCAGACAGCCACCGAGATGCCCAGCTCACCGATGAGCTCCAGCCTCCTCTCCAAGGGAATTATCAGCGGAATCGGCTCTTCGGGATGAACAAGCGAAGACGGGTGAGGATAAAAGGTAAGCACTACCGAATGGCAAGCTCTCTGTTCGGCCCGCTGGGCCAGCCGGCGAAAGATCTTTTGGTGACCGATATGAACGCCATCGAAGTTGCCCAGGGTTACCACCGTCTTAGCCAGCGGCAGGTTAATATTTTCAATACCGTAAAATATCTCCATAACTATTATCGCTCTCGGCTCAAAACGAAATGGACTATCTCCCGCAGCGGCTCGGCCTTGACATCAAATCCTTTCAACGCTTCCAGGGCCTGTTCCCCCAGCTGCCGCAAATGTTTCCGGGCCTCATCCAACCCCGCCACCGCGGGATAGCTGACCCCGTCCTGCTCGCCTCTTGTCAGATCGATGATATCATCAGAGACCTGAAACGCCAGGCCAAGGCATTCACCGTACCTAGCCAGCGCCTTGAGTTCCTCCGAGCCGGCGTTTCCGGCCAGGGCACCGGCCAGGATGGAGACCTTGATAAGGGAGCCCGTCTTTCTATGGTGGATATCCTTGACCTCTGCTAAACTTATTTGTTTGCCCTCCAAATTAAGGTCATCCACCTGACCACCGGCCATCCCCAGAGAGCCAGCGGCAAGGGCCACCAGTTGGGCGATGGTCAACAAGGTCTCCCCCTTCAGGTCCTTATTCAGACCAACATCGGCAAGGATGCGGAAGGCTTCGGTCAGCAGCGCATCCCCGGCCAGGATGGCTACCGCCTCGCCAAAAGCAACGTGGGAAGCGGCCTTCCCTCGCCGGGTGGCATCATTATCCATGGCTGGCAGGTCGTCGTGGATAATGGAGTAACTATGCAAAAGTTCCAGGGCACAGGCGATGGGCAATACCTTCTCCGTGGTAGAACCGACTGCCTCTGCGCTGGCCAAGCATAAAAGCGGCCGAATCCTCTTTCCAGCGGAGAGCACACTGTAGCGCATGGCCTTATGCAAAATGGACGGTCGCTCATCCTCTCCGGGCAGAAGCTGGGCCAGGGCCTGCTCGATCAACTCCCTTTTTTCTTTGGAGTAAGACTCAAAAGTCATTCTATTTTTCTGGCTCAAAAGGTTGAGGGGTAATTTCACCCTCCTCGTTTTTGAGCAGAATCTGCACCTTTTTCTCCGCCTCAGCCAATTTCTTGGCCAGCGTCCGGGCTAGCTTTATCCCCTCCTCAAACTGTTCCAGTGACTCCTCTAGGGCCAGCTCGCCTGCCTCCAGCCTTTCCACGATCCCCTCTAACTGTTTTAACGTCTCCTCGAATTTCACTACTTAACTCCTAATCATCTTCCTTCTGGCTATTATTTACATTCACCTGAGTGACCTGGCAATGGGCAGAGCCCCGGTAGAATTTTGCTCGCAATTCCTGGCCGATGGAAAGACCAGCCGCATCGGTAACCATCTTCTGCTCAGGCCAGGAGAGGACGATGCTATACCCCCGGCCCAATACCGCCAACGGGGATACCGAGTTTAACAGGCTCAAGTACCGCTCCAAGTCTTTCTTGACCACCGCCAAGTGAAAATGGACGGCCTGTTTAAGGCTTTGAATATGGTCCTCCAGGCAGGAAATGCCCTGGCTGAGCCTGGTACTCGGACTAGAGAGCAGAAGCCGCTCTCGGAATCGCCCCATCTCGGCAGTTCTCTCCTTAATCGAAAACCTTAACGCCGTATTCAGCCTCAGCCCCAACTCATCCAGTCTCTGAGTCAAGGGCCAGATGCGGTTTAGTGGATCTGGCATCCCGGCTCTGACCGAAGCCAGCTCCGTTCTCCTCATCTCCACCAGTCGTCCCATAGACTGGGCCAGCCGCCGGATAAGATAGGCAACCCTATCCTCCAGATCGGCCTTGTTTTGCACCACCACCAGGCATGCGCCGGTAGGGGTAGGCGCGCGTACATCGGCCACGAAATCAGCTATGGTGAAATCGGTCTCATGCCCTACGGCCGAGACCACCGGCACCGGGCAGCTATATATGGCGCAAGCTACCTCCTCCTCGTTAAAAGCCCATAAATCCTCGATACTCCCTCCTCCTCTGGCCAAGATTATGACATCGATGTCGCTTAGGCGGCCCAGATAGTTCAGTGCTTCCACTATCTCACCCGGGGCGTAATCCCCCTGGACTTGCACCGGGTAGAGAAGGATACTCGTTCCGGGAAATCTGCTGTCTATTACCGTCAGTATATCCCGAACAGCCGCGCCGGTGGCGGAAGTGACCAGCCCGATTCTAGCCGGAAACAAAGGCAGGGGACGCTTGCGCGCCTCGTCGAACCAACCCTTCGAGGCCAACCGAGCCTTCAGCTGTTCAAAAGCCAGTTGTAAGGCCCCCTTCCCCTTGGGTTCCAGGTAATCGCACAGCAGTTGGTACTCACCCCTTTTTTCATAGACGGTTACCGTTCCCTGGGCAATCACCTCCACGCCGTCCTCAGGGACAAACTTCAGCTTCCTCTGCTGGGAGCGGAACATCACCACTCTTATTTGACTTGCTTCATCCTTGAGGGTAAAATACAGATGCCCGGAGCTGGGGATCCTTAAATTGGAGACCTCGCCGCTTACCCAGAGGAGGGGGAAGCTGCGTTCTATAACCTCCTTTATGTTCCGGGTAAGCTCGGAAATGGTAAGGACCGTTCTGGGAAAGGTTTCCGTCAACATCCGACATCCTCAGGGTTTGAAAAAGGGGGCTATCCCCGGGTTATTATTATTACAAAGATGGTCAAAAATCAACGGGAATGATCGTCAAAAGCTGCTGGCCATGAAAGAAGAGTTCATTGGCCACCAAAGGGAATGGAACTTCTTGCAAGCCGCGCTGACCAACGGGCGCCTGGCCCAAGCCTATCTTTTCTTCGGCCCGGAAGGAATCGGGAAAAAGCAACTGGCCCTGAAACTGGCCCAGGCGGTTAATTGCTCCTCTTCCGAATCACCTCCCTGCCGCTCCTGTCCATCATGCAAGAAGCTTGACAAGCACAGCCATCCTGACGTAACCATTATCTGTCCGGACGGCAATCAAATAAAGATTGACCAAATCCGACGGTTGCAAAGAGATCTAATGTTCGCCCCGCTGGAGGGTAAGCGGAAATTCTATATCATGGATGATGCTGACACCATGACCATCGAGGCAGCCAACTGTTTGCTAAAGGCCCTGGAGGAGCCCCCAGGCTACGTTACCATCATCCTGGTGGCCTCAAATCCCTCCTTGCTCCCCTCAACCATTCTCTCTCGCTGCCAGCGGTTGCGTTTCTTGCCCCTCAAGCTGGAAGAAGTGGCCCGCCTGCTCGCGACTCAGGGATGTGATCCGGAACAGGCAAGACTGCTGGCGGCAATAAGCGAAGCCAGCCCGGCTCGAGCCTTGAAGCTCAAAGAAGGAGGGATGCTCGAAGAGACGGAAGAGTTCATGACTCGGGCTATCGCCGGCCCACCCCTAAATACTCAGGAGGTGTTGGCTTATTCGCAGCGCTGGGCGAGGAGTGATTATGATACAAAGGACTTGATGCGGATTCTCCTTCTGTGGATACGCGACTTACTGGCCTTGAAAGAGGGGGTGTCCCAGGAGCAGCTGTTTTATCGCGGCCAGCTTAACACCATGAAAGCAGGCGCCGGCAATTGGTCCCGGGACAGGCTCATCGAGCTGGGAGATGAGATAAATCGAATCGACTCTGCCCTGGATAGAAACGTCAACCGTCAGTTGGCTTTTGACGTACTGTTGCGGCAAATCGGCTGCCAGAGATGTTGAGGACGGACTAAGATGCCAGAGAGCGTTAAAGTTAGGCTGAGAGAGTCGTCGCCCGCATATGACTTTGAGCTGGGCGATACTGATGTTAAATCTGATGATAAAGTGGTGGTAAGCTGGCAACAGGGGCTGACCTTGGGGACGGTGGTTTCCCTTCCGATGAGCTTGTCTGCTTCCTGCTCCTTCAAACCAGATGGAGCCATAGTCCGACTGGCTAACGAGGAAGACCTGGCCAACCACGAGAACAACCGAGCCGCTGAGCGGCCGGCGCTTGAATTTTGCCTCTCCCGGGCAATGGCCCACAACCTGCCCCTCAAGTTGATCGAGGTTGACTTTCTCCTCGACGGCAACAAGGTCATCTTCTACTTCACCGCCGAAGGCCGGATAGATTTCAGAGGATTGGTGAAAGACCTGGCTCACCAGTATCGCACCCGAATAGAAATGCGCCAGATTGGTGTCCGAGATGAAACCAAGATGCTGGGCGGGCTGGGTTACTGCGGGCGGCAATTATGCTGCTCGACTTTTCTAAAGGAGTTCTCCCCGGTATCGATAAAAGCAGCCAAAGACCAAAACCTGGCTTTAAACCTGGAAAAGATATCCGGACTATGTGGCCGGCTTATGTGTTGTTTGACCTTCGAGCAGCCGGTTTATGAACAGATGAGAAGCTGCCTGCCCAGATGCGGCAAACGGGTCTGCACCGAGAAAGGGATGGGCAAGGTGGTTAAGCTAAAAGTACTGGAGGGCATTGCCGTTGTCAAGCTTCCCGATGGCCAGCTTATCGAATGCAAACCGGACGAGATTAAACCAAACTAGTTAAGGGAAGCCATGCCCAAGACGTTCTATGTAACTACTCCCATTTATTACGTAAACGATCTGCCCCACTTGGGCCACGCCTATACCACTGTGGCCGCCGATGTCCTGGCCCGGTTTAAGCGGCTTAAAGGCCTCCAGGTATTCTTTCTCACCGGCACCGATGAGCATGGGCTGAAGGTGGAAAAGGCGGCCCGGGAACGAAAGCAGGACCCGCAGGCCCTGGCCGATGAGGTGGTAGCCCGCTTCAAACGTCTGTGGGATAGGCTGAACATATCTTACACCGATTTCATTCGCACCACTGAGCCCAGACATACGGCTGCGGCCCAGCTGCTGATAAGCACGGTCAGGGATAAGGGGGACATCTATCTGGGTGATTACCAGGATTGGTACTGTACTCCCTGCGAAACCTTCTTGACCGAGACCAACCTGGTGAATGGAAATTGTCCGGATTGTAGCCGCCCGGTGGAGAAGCTGAAAGAAAAGAGCTACTTTTTTCGGCTTTCCAAGTACCAGGACCGGCTAAGAGAACATATTGAGGCAAACCCAGGCTTTATTCAGCCCGAATCCAGGCGGCGAGAGGTATTGAATTTTATCAGCCAGGGCTTGCGCGACTTGAGTATCAGCCGTGCCTCGTTCAGTTGGGGAATACCTGTGCCCTGGGACGAGAGTCATGTGATTTACGTCTGGTTCGATGCCTTGGCCAACTACCTCACCGGGG
This sequence comes from Thermodesulfobacteriota bacterium, assembly GCA_036446955.1. Lineage (GTDB taxonomy): Bacteria > Desulfobacterota > JAZFTZ01 > JAZFTZ01 > JAZFTZ01 > JAZFTZ01. The sequence continues at coordinate 2,563 of JAZFTZ010000279.1, read as the reverse complement.
TAGGCTTCGCCCAGGACGATAGCCGGTTCAATGAGTTTTGGCCGGCCTCGGTCCACATCATCGGCAAGGATATCTTGCGCTTCCATGCCATCTACTGGCCTTCCTTCCTCCTTTCCGCCGGGATAGCGTTGCCGAGAAAGATAGCCGCGCATGGATGGTGGACGGTGGAAGGAAAAAAGATGTCCAAATCATTAGGAAATGTTGTTGACCCGGAACAGCTGGCCGATAAATATGGCGTGGACGCGCTGCGCTACTTTCTGCTTCGCGAAGTCCCATTCGGACAGGATGGGGACTTCTCCCATAAGGCGATGATGAACCGAGTAAATAGCGACTTGGCCAACGACCTGGGCAACCTCTGCCATCGGGTCATCGCCATGGTGGAAAGATACTTCCAGGGCACTTTGCCCCAGCCTCAGGCCGATCAGGAGCGGGACCAACGATTGATGGACGCCTGGCAGCAGTCTTTAACCGAGTTCGAGCGGGAAATGGAGGAGCTCAATTTCAGCCTGGCATTGACCAGCATGTGGCGGTTCGTGAGCGCCTGTAACAAGTACCTGGAAGAGGAAGCCCCCTGGAGCCTGGCCCAAAAAGACCCGCAAGGAGCGCGGCTGCCCACCGTCCTTTACCACGCCTGCGAAGCGGTGCGGCTCATCGCCCTGTCCCTATCCCCGTTCATGCCCGAGAGTACAGCCAAGATCTGGAAGCAACTGGGGATAAGGGAAGAACCTGCCTGCACCAGCCTGGATGAAGCAAGGAGATGGGGTGGCCTAAAGCCCGGCATTCATGTAAAGAAAGGCCCGGCCATCTTCCCCCGATATGAAGAATAATCTGTCGCCCGTGAACGAATCGCCCATAAAGCTCTTTGATACCCATGCCCACCTCGATGACCCTGGTTTCGATGACGATCTGGAGGGCGTACTGCAGCGGGCCCGGTCCGCGGGCCTGATCGCTATCCTCACCGTGGGCACCTCGCTTAAGACCAGCCATCGAGCAGTAGAGCTGTCCCAGAGACACGAGTTCGTATACGCGGCCGTGGGGGTCCACCCCCATGAAGCAGCCAACATGGGCGAGAATGACATCGATGACCTGGCTTCCCTGGCCCGCCAGGGCAAGGTAGTTGCGGTAGGGGAAATCGGCCTGGATTTTTACCGTAACCACTCTCCGCGCGCGACTCAGCTGGAAAAATTTCGCCAACAGCTGGAGCTGGCCGCCGCTCTCAACCTCCCCGTCCTGGTCCACGACCGTAACGCCCACCTGGAAACTATGGCCGTCCTAAGAGAGCTTGCCCCAAAAAAGGGCGGTATCTTGCATTGCTTCTCGGCGGATGCCAAAATGGCTGCGGATGTCATCCGATTGGGATTTTACATCTCCTTTGCCGGCAACCTGACCTATGCCAACGCGGTCAGCCTGAAGCAGGAGGCCGCCCTGATCCCCATCGATCGCACCCTTATCGAGACCGACTGCCCCTACCTGGCACCAGTGCCTCACCGGGGAAAACGTAATGAACCGGCCTACGTCAGCCGGGTGGTTGAAACCCTGGCCGAACTTCACCACTTAAGCCTGGAGGATGTAGCCCGCATCACCACCCGCAACGCGGTCAACCTCTTTGAACTCGATCGATTCAAGCCGGGGGTCAGGATAGCTTATAAGATTCGCAACTCCTTTTATCTGAATATCACTAATGAGTGTACCTTAAGCTGCGTCTTCTGTGCCAAACAAAGGTCGTACACGGTGAAAGGCCACTTCCTGAAGCTGGAAAAAGAACCCTCGTCATCAGAGCTTCTTCAGGCGGTGGGCGACTCGACCCGCTTCACCGAGGTGGTCTTTTGCGGGTTCGGCGAGCCCTTGCTACGACTTGACACCCTCCTTGAGGTGGCGCGTACCCTAAAGAAGATGGGCGCCCGCATCCGCATAGATACTGATGGCCTGGCCAATCTCATCCACGGCCGAAATATCCTTCCCGAGCTCGCCGGCCTTATCGATAGCATCTCGGTCAGCCTGAACGCCGAAAATGCCGCTAAATACGCCCGTATCTGCCCCTCCTCTTATTGTGAAGCCGCCTATCAAGCGGTGAAGGATTTCATCCGTGAGGCAAAGGCGCATATCCCGGAGGTCACCGCCACCGCAGTCACCCTGCCCTCAATCGATATCGAGGCCTGCCGCCATATCGCCGAGCAGGAGCTGGGGGTAAAATTCCGCGCCCGAACCTACAACGAGGTGGGGTAATTGTTCTTTTAGGGGGAACCCTTTAAAAAGGGTTGCCCCTAAAACCCCCTCCTAAACCTTTTGCGCTAGCCTTTGATTTGCGCAAAGCGCAAATCAAAGCAGGCAAGGGCTTAGGAGCCAGATTTCAGTCGTAAATCATCAGCCGGAGCAATAGTCGGTTTCGCCCTGGTTCCAGTTAAAATCGTCCTTATTCCAATTGATTTTTTCCGGGGAATGGATAGAATATAACCAAGTGAAATCATGACGTTTTTCCTGATCATCGAAGCGTGAAGCAAGGAGGGGTAGGTCAAGGCCACGCCTTGACCAGAAGGGCTCGGGATAATAAATAGTAGGTCAG
>JAZFTZ010000278.1:0-7908 GCA_036446955.1 Thermodesulfobacteriota bacterium | reverse complement strand
CCAACAGCTTCTTAAGGAGCTATCTGCCCCGATACAACAAGAGGTTTGGCCTGGAGCCGTTAAGAGAGGGAGACCTACACCGGCCCGTAGCGGAGGGCCTTGATCTGGACGCGGTCTTGTGTGTCAAGAGGAAACGCGCTTTACGCAACGACTTCACTATAGCCCACAAGGGCAGACTCTATCAGATACTCGGTCCTGTGAGGGCAAAGAGCGTTATCGTGGAGGAGAGGATAAACGGCTCGCTGCTCATAAGACACAACGGTAGGAGTTTGAACTTCCAGAAGATCCCTTCCCGGCCGAAGAAAGAGGCAAAACCGCGGACACCTAGACCAAGGAAGGCGTATATCCCTCCCAAGGACCACCCTTGGAGGAGATTTCCTCTTACGTCTAAGAACCGGACATTTCTAAATGTGGTTGACAGGTAACGTAAAAGGGTTGACTTTCAGATGAAGGATACTTAGAATAACGCTGCCTGGGACCTTTTTTTTAACAGCGAGAGGGATAAACTGCAAAGCTCTTCCGGCAGGGGATAGCGCTAAAGTCAAAATGGGGATACTAACCGCGGCTTGAAGGTTGGCCGAGATCAGCCGGCAATAAGGATGTTTAAGACCTCTCGCCAGTACCGGTGGAGGATAGTTTTCTATAACCTCAATGGAGGATATGAAATGAGTAGGAGCCGTTTAGTACTGAGTGTTTTGTTTGTTACTCTGTTGACTGCATCGCTGGCCTTTCCCATGTCGCAGTCTGCTTGGGGGGCAGACAAGGTCAATTTTGGCACAGCCTTGAAGGGTGTTCTTTATTATGATCTGCCCATGATGGCCGGCCTGGAAAAAGGGTTTTTTAACCAGGCTGGACTTAAACTGAATTGGGTGCCGTTCAAGTCGGGAACCCAGATGCACCGAGCGATGGCCGCCAAGGCTATCGACATCGGTATCTCTTCGACCGTAGGCGTGGTGCGCGCCATAGCCCGGGGCACACCGACGAAGTTGGTGGCCGAATTCCCCAGTCAAGCTCACTTCCTCATATGGGTAAAGGGAGATGGGCCGGTTAAGAAGCCCGCGGACTTGAAGGGGAAGAAGATGGGCATCTCCCGATTCGGCGGAACCGGCCACGCATTCACCCTGGCCTTTCTGAGGGGCGCTGGTCTGGAAAAAGATGTCAAGATCGTGGCCGTGGGCGGTGCCTCGTCTCGGGTGGCCGCGCTCAAGACCGACGTTATCGCCGCCTTCCTGATCACCTACACGCCGGTGGCTGCCCAGGCTGTTAAGGGAGACCTTCGCTCCATAGGCACGATGAAGGACTACCTTCCTAAACAATGGATGCAGGGAGGGATAGAAGCTCGTAATGATTATTTGAAGACCGACGCCCGAGCAGTCAGGAATTTCGTGGCCGCGCTGGAGAAGTCGGTGAACTTCGTCCGCCAAAACCGGGCCTGGACCTTGAATATGATGCAGACCAAGTTACGTTTGTCCAAGATGGCGGCCGAGGCCTCTGTGGATAAGATGTTCGTGGACAGGGGATTCAAGATAGAGCGTGAGCGTTTACAGAACGTGGTGAAATTTCTCTTGGACTACAAGATCCTGAAGAAGAAACCGACTCTGGAATCCCTGTACATCGCTGAGTTCATTAAATAGATGGCGGTAAATTAAGAGCTGGGCCCCGTCCAGGCAACCCGTTGCCTGGACGGACTAACGACCGGCAGGTAGATTTGGTTATTAATTCAGCTCGGCAAGGGTTTCAATTCGTTGCCGAGCTGAATTCTACAAACTGGACAGAGGCTTGGTTTACCAAGCTGCCGGGTGATTAGTCCCGGCAAGACATCCGTCGCTGACTCTTTCTCTTCGATCTCGCCCTTTTGGCAACCGGCTGCGAGGAGGGGCTTAGCCAGTGCCGCATCCATCACTTCGAGTGTTATTAATCGCTATATTAACTTGTCCCAGGAGGTACCCCTGATTCAGTTCGATATTGTTCGGGCGGCTCTTGAGCTAGGCAAGCCCATCGGTTTTAAAGAAAGTATTTAAACCGGAAGGTCTTTGATAGATTCCATGCGTTTTCCAAGGAGGAGGCGGCTTCAGTGGAAAAGCCCTGGGCGCCAAGTCACCAAGGGAGGAACAAGGTATGCCCTATGAGAGTCTAGGCGAGTTCGTCGCAAAGCTGGAAGGTGAGGGTTGCTTGCTCAGGATAGGAAAAGATCTGGATATTGATCAGGAGATTTCCGCCGTCTTCATCAAGGCCGGTGATAAGGCAGTCCTGTGCGAGAAGATAAAAGGGTACGATATCCCGGTGGTGGGGAATCTGTTCGCCCATCCCAGCTTTTTGAGGTTAGCCCTGGAACTCAAGAGCCAGAATATTCTTGGCGAATACCTGAGTCGGCTAACCAACCTCATTCCCCCCCGGCAGGTGGCCGACGGCCCGGTCAAGGAGAAGGTTTATCTGGCCGATAAGCTGGACCTTCTGGAACAACTTCCCATCCCCAAGATCAATGCCAAAGACGGTGGGCGGTATATCAGCGCCGGCATCATAGTGGCCCGGGACCCGGAATTCGGCACCAATCTGGCCTTGCATAGGCTTCACATAAAAGGGAAGCGGCGGGCCGGTATATATATGAGCCAGCTTCAACACCTCTACCTTTATTACAAGCGAGCTGAGGAGAAAGGCAAACCCCTGGATATCGCGGTAATCATTGGTGCCGACCCGTCCTTGTACCTGGCCTCGGTGGTCCAAGGCCCGCCGGATATGGATGAGTACGCGGTGGCCGGAGCGGTACGAGCTAAACCGGTGGAGACCGTTCGGTGTCAGACGGTTGATCTGGAGGTTCCGGCCCAGGCCGAGATCGTCCTGGAGGGCAAGATGCTTCCTCATCTCAGGGAGCCGGAAGGCCCGTTTGGGGAATTCTCTCGCTACTACGGGCCTGATGGCGATCGGCCGGTGGTGGAGTTCACCGCCCTGACCTGCCGGTCCCGACCCTTCTTCCAGAACATTTATTTGGGACGGCGCCAACGGGATAACATCATTCTCACCGGCCTTCCCAAGGCGGCCGACCTGTTCCGTTGCATCCGGGAGGTGGCCTCTGAGGTGCGCGATGTCCACCTGACCCCTGGAGGCTGCGGCCGTTACCACGCGGTCATATCCCTGCGAAAAAGGTTCGAAGGGGAACCCAAGGCGGCCCTGGCCGTGGTATTGGCCAGTCGGATCGGGGTCAAACATGCGGTGGTGGTTGATGAAGATATAGACATCCACGACCCCAACGAGGTGGAATGGGCCGTGGCCACCCGCAGCCAGTTTGACATGGATGCGGTGATGGTCAACGATATCCCCGTTCAGTTGGACCCCTCCACACACTTCAAACGAAAAACGGGTTATCGTTCCGCCAAGGTGGGCATTGACGCTACCCGCCCCCTGGGAGTCGCCTATCCCGAGGTGTGCGATGTGGCACCAGAGGTTATGGAAAAGGTGGAAAAGGACTGGCCAAACTACCTCAAAGGTTGAGCTGGCGGGCTTTGTGGGGGGGATCCTTTGAAACTGGTTTGTGGGGAAAACCCTTTGGTTTCGGGGTCCCCGAGAAGCGAAGCTTCTTGGGGTGAGATTAGGGTTCCTCCCACAGAGGGCCCCAGGGCCCCGTCCCCCTGGAGGGACTAGCAATGCGAAACTGTGATTACAACATAAGGATGAGGGGCTAGTGGTGGCCAAGGCTGGATATTCGGTTGTGGGTCAGCCCTTGCCAAGGCAAGATGCGGCTGCCCTGGCTAAAGGGGAAGCCCGGTTTTCCATTGATATCTCTATGCCCGGCATGCTTTTTGGAAAAGTACTGCGAAGCCCGCTAGCTCACGCCATGATCTTAAATATTGATACCCGCAGAGCGAAGAAGCACTCGGGAGTAAAAGCGGTAATAACACAAAACGATTTGTCGGCCAAGAGAAACGGCTACTGGATCAAGCTTTTTGGCATTAACCCAGTCGATAAGCTGCCGCTGGCTGATGGCAAAGTGCGCTATATCGGGGATGAGGTCGCGGCAGTGGCCGCGCTGGACGAATACGCCGCCCAGGAAGCCCTGGACTTGATCGAAGTGGATTACCAAGAGCTGCCCGCGGTCTTCAACCCGGAGGAGGCCATGTCCCCGGAGGCCCCTTTGATCCATGAAAAAGAGAGAAATATAAGCACAGAGATTCACCGGCACCATGGTGATGTCGAGAGAGGCTTCAGAAGTGCAACCTATATTCGGGAAGATAGGTTTTACTCTCCCCCAGTTTCTCATTGTGCTCTAGAGCCCCATAACTGTTTGGCTTATTATGATTCCTCAACGAGGCTGACCATCTGGGCAGCGACTCAATGCCCCATCTATCTCAAGGCACACATCAGCCAGCTTCTGGGAATTAACCCCAGCCGGGTTAGAGTTGTCACTCCTCATGTCGGTGGTGGCTTCGGTAGCCGGGCTGAGCTAATGGGCTTCGAGCTTTGCGCCTGTATCCTTTCCATAAAGAGCCGGCAGCCGGTCAGGATAACCCTCAGCCGAGAAGAAGTCTTCAGTACAACCCGTGTGAGGCACCCTCAGGTTATCGATTTGAAAACTGGCGTACGAAGCGACGGGACCATTATGGCTCAGCAGGCGAAACTGATCTGTGACAACGGTGCTTACGATGGCCGTGGGCCGGTGGGGCTGTTCTTGAGCACCATTTTTTTGACCGCGCCCTTCCGCCTGCCCAACTTCAAATGTGATTCTTACCTGGTATATACCAACAACGTGATTGGCGGGCCCATGCGTGGCTTTGGCGCGCCTCAGGTCAGATTGGCGGCTGATAGTCAGCTGGATATGATAGCTCGAGATTTGAGTTTGGATACCCTGGATGTCATGCTGAGAAACGCTATCAAGCCGGGAGAGAAACACCCGCATTTTAACGTGACCAGCCTGGGCATATCCCAGGCCATCACTAAGGTTGGAGAAGTGGCCCAATGGAAGAGCAAGCGAGGAAAGATGAAGCCGGGCCAGGGGATAGGGATCGCCGGCCACATTCACGAGTCCGGGGTCAATAGAAACCCTTATCTAAGCTATACGGCTGAAGTGCGGGTGTTGGAGGATGGACATGTTACCCTGTTGATAGGCGCCACAGATGTAGGGCAGGGGGCGAGAACCATTCTGGCTCAGATTGCCGCGGAGGAGCTGGGAGTTTTTCTTGATGACGTCACCGTTGCTCAGCAAGATACCGATATCACTCCTTTAGACCAGGTTACATCCTCCAGTCGAGTAACCTTCTGGACGGGCAATGCAGTCAAAGCGGCGGCTGCCGAAGCAAGAAAAAAGCTGTTTGAAGCAGTAGCTGAAGAGCTAGAAGCACGTGTGGACGATCTAATATCAAAGGAACGCCGCATATATGTTAAAGGCAGCCCCGATAGAAGAATACCCTTTGAGCAAGCGGTTAGTTTTTTTAAGCTCAGAAATAAAGGCGATAGCCTTTTCGGGCATGGCCTCTTTTCTCTACCTGTGGACCCGTTAAACATTTCCACTGGAGAAGGGCGATGTTCCAGCCCGTTGAGCTCGGGGGCTACTATCGCCGAAGTTGATGTTGATAGTGAAACCGGAGAAGTAAGAGTTCTACGGATAATTACCGCCCATGACTGTGGCTTTGCCATCAACCCGTTATCGGTTCATGGCCAGATCGAGGGGGCCGCGCTTATGGGAAAAGGGTACGCTGTATCTGAACTGACCATTCGGGAAAAGGGTTGCATCTTGAATCCTTCTTTTCTGGAATATAAGGCGCCCACTTCATGTGACGCTCCCGAACTGATCTCCCTGATTGTGGAAGAGAACGACCCGTTAGGGCCTTTCGGTGCAAAGGAATGCGGGGAGGGCCCATTAATTTCTATAGCGCCGGCCATCGCCAACGCCATTCACGACGCCCTGGGGGTTAGGGTAGCGACCATACCCCTAACCCCAGACAGGATTCTAAACGGGCTGAGCCAGGTAAGACGATAAACTCCTCCTTAAAGACCGGGCAAAACAGCAGCTAGGGGGAAAACCCGGGCAGAGATCGCTGTAGCCAGAACTTCTGTTCACATTGGGGAACTATCCGCGCTTGAAATCTGATCCGGATGCATTTTTCCTGCTTTGAGCGATTTCATCTCGAAGTCGATCAGGGGAGGGGAGATATTGTTAGTTTTCTGGTGGAGGATTCCTATCGTCGGTTTTTGAGGGTCCCTCAACCGTCCCTGGAAAAAGCCGAACTGCTTCCAGCCATTTTGGGCCGAGCGTTCCTAGTACCAATATTTGTGGGTCGGAACTTGCTTTCCATACCGGAGCAGGTCATCCAGCCAGACAAAGAAGCGATTGAACTGGGTAGTTCGGCGGATTATGCCCCCGCTAAGCCTGTGGATCCAGGCATCCTCCTTGTTGAAAGGGCAGGTACGGATACAGACCGAGCAGCTGGCAGAGCCGTTGCCTGCCCAGAACTTAAGGCATTTTTCCGCGTCAATGGGCCACTTGAGTAACCCGGTGTTGTTGCACAGATTGTTAGGCCGAGCGGTCCGCTGGCCATACATAATGCACTGCACCGGGCAGAGCTCAGCGCATTTCTCACACTTATCGCAGAAATCCTGAATCCCAAGATCAATCGGTTTATCCACGGCCATGGGCAGGTTGGTGATGACCTTGCACAAGCGCACTCTAGGCCCGTATAAGGGAGCGATCAAAAGCCCATTTCGGCCCATCTCGCCCAGGCCGGCGTCCACTGCCATGGGTATGCATAGGCCAGTGTCGTTGCCGGTGGGGATGGCCTGGTAACCCAGCAGCCTGATGAACTGAGCCACCAACCCGGAAATAAAGGCCATCTTGGAATAGCCCAGGCCAGCGCCGGCGTTGGCTAAGACCTGAGGAGATAAGCTGATCAACCGGTAGTCCATCTCCACGGCCATGACCACCACATAGTTGCATTCCTCGGGCAGTTCCACAGGGTTGGACTGTCCCGTGTTCCGGTCGTACTGGTGGGAATAGAGCCAGCGACGATCGAGCCGGCAAATGCCTACCAGAGATGCCCCAAAGGTTTGGGCCACCCGCTTTATTCTCCGTGCCATTTTCTGGGGGTCGTCCACCGCCAGCTTGAAGCCAGGAGCAATCTTATTGACGCGATCCTCCAGGCACTCCCAGTCATACAGGCCGAAGTTGCCCCCTTGGTTGCCCCGGCCGAATCTGCGTTCCGCATACCAGGAGGCGTTGTAGGCGGCATAGTCCTCCAGCCGGTAGCCTTCTTTATCACTGGGGTGTTGCAGCCCAAAATACCTTGCGCCTACTGCTTTCATCTCCGGGTCCCAGATGGCCCGGCTGAAGGCATGGTTTTTGGCATTGAAGCGGGGCACTTCCCCTAGAACGTATCTCTGATAACCGGGGGAAGAACCAGCCGTTCCTTGCTCAGTCCTGGTACTCATAATCTCTCCATTTCTTCAAAATCTTTTCCTTCACCGCTTTCGGATAGAGCTGGTCGAAGCAGGCCCGAGGGGGAACCGCGAAAAAAAGATCCCCTTCCACCGGCCGAGTGAAATCGAACCGGGCCTTGACCTAGCCAGGTTACTAATGTTGCCTCAGGAAAGACATCAAGGTCTCAAGTCATTATTTTATATGCGTTCCCGGGTGAAAGTCAATCAGGATAATTAAGATGATAACTGGAACCAGGCCGATACAGACTATCCCCCCCGACGGATGATTGACAACTGAAATCCGGCCCCTAAGCCTTTGTCTCCTTTGATTTGCGTCCGCGCAAATCAAAGGATAGCCCAAAAAAGTTTAGGAGGGGGTTATAGGGGGCAACCCTTTTAAGCAAGACAAGAGGTCTTATATATTGCAATTCAGAGTGAGAGCCGCAGCTTAACAATTTCACACCCCGCTTGTGGCTTCCTGACCAAATTATAACTGGAAATCTC
>JAZFTZ010000277.1:0-14192 GCA_036446955.1 Thermodesulfobacteriota bacterium | reverse complement strand
ACTAGCCCAGAAAGTTTTGGCAAGGGGTACGGGGAAGAACCTTTTACAAAAGATTTCGCCCCCCCCCGCTTTGCCCAACTTTATATTTCTTCTTTATTATCAGCGGAACGGCCACAGCCGCCAGGACGATCAGGGCCACACTGACTAGTTGCGCGACTCTGAAGCTGCCGAGCATAAGGGAATCGGTTCTCAAGCCTTCGATGAAGAAACGGCCCACCGAGTAAAGCGCTAGATAGATGAGAAACAGCGCGCCGGAATAAGGGGCTAACCTTTTTTGCAAAACCCCGAATAGAGTGGCGAAGACCAGGAAATCCCAGACCGACTCGTAAAGAAAGGTGGGGTGAAAATAGGAGAACTGGGCGTACTCTGCGGGCCGATACGCGACATCGATGTATAACTTCCAGGGAAGGTCAGTGGGAACACCGAAGGCCTCCTGGTTGAAGAAATTTCCCCACCGCCCCAGGGCTTGGCCCAGAATCATGCTGGGAGCGACTATGTCCAGGTAAGTGGCGATGGGAAGTCTTTTGGTACGCATCATGATAAAGCCGAGGATAAAGCCTCCGGCTATGCCGCCGTGGATGGCCAGCCCTCCCTCCCAGATGGCAAAGATTCGGGCCGGGCTTTGCCAGTAAAAGCTCCAGTTGAAAATGACGTAATAAAGCCGGGCCCCCACCAACGCGGCCAGGACGGAGAAGACCAGGACATTGAGCAAGGCCTCGGCATCTTCACCTCGCTGCTTCGCCTCCCGGCTGGCAAGCATGGTACCGGCCAGCACGGCCAAGGCAATGATGAGGCCGTACCAATGAAGGGTTAAGGGTCCGAACTGGATAGCTACTGCACCGGGTGATTTAAACAAGCTGTTTCTCCTTTAGGTCACGCCAGACAAATCTCCAAAGCCTGGGCCAGGGTCCGGGCTCCCACCAGCTGGGCATCGCTTAGCTTTCCGACCTCCTTTTCGTTGGCCACCGGCAAAACGCAACGGGTAAACCCCAGTTTCACAGCCTCCCTTATCCTCAGTTCTGCCCGGCGAATGGCCCGGATCTCGCCGGTTAGTCCCACCTCGCCGAAGGTCACCGTTCCTCCCTCCACCGGCTTATTTCGCAGGCTCGAGGCAAGCGCAGCAGCTATGCCCAGATCCGCGGCGGGCTCATCTATCCTCACTCCTCCGGCTACGTTGACAAATAAATCAGTGCCGGCCAAATTAAGACCCACCCTCCTATCCAGCACCGCCATGATCATGGAGACCCGATTGGCATCCACCCCTAAAGCTGTGCGTCTGGGCATGCCAAACGCGGCTGAACTGGCCAGTGCCTGGATTTCCAATAGCACCGGCCGGGTCCCTTTCAGGACGGGTACCACCGCGGAACCAGGGACGTTAGCTGCCCTCTCTGACAGAAACAGAAGCGAGGGGTCGGCCACGCAGACAAGTCCGGCCTCACCCATCTCGAATACACCGATCTCGTCAGTGGGGCCGAATCGGTTCTTCGCCACCCTCAATATGCGATAGCTGCTGCCCGGCTCGCCTTCAAAATATAATACGGTATCCACCAGGTGTTCCAACGCGCGCGGGCCAGCCAGGGAACCGTCCTTGGTAACATGGCCGATGAGGAAGGTGGAGATGGTTGCCAGCTTGGCCAGTTGAATGATCCGGGCGGTAGTCTCCCGCACCTGGCTTATACTACCGGGGGGCGAATCCAGCGCCGAGGAGTAGATGGTCTGCACCGAGTCAATGACCATGACCTTGGGCTTGACCTTGTCCACCTGCGCGAAGATGGCCTCCAGGTTGGTTTCCGCCAGCACGTACAGGTTTACCGGGGAAAGGCCCAGGCGGTCGGCCCGCAGCTTAGTCTGTGTCACCGACTCCTCGCCCGAGACGTAAAGGGCGATTATACCTTCCCGCTCGCTCAATCCGGCCAGGGCCTGTAACAGCAGGGTTGATTTGCCAATGCCGGGATCGCCCCCCACCAGGGTGACGCCGCCAGGGACTATCCCGCCGCCCAGGGCCCGGTCCAACTCGGATATGCCTATCTGGATGGCAGACTTCTTTGCTTGCTCCACCTTGACCAACGGTTGAGCTTTTGCCGCAGAAGGCAGGCCTTCCCAGCCTTGCCGCCGGGGGGCTAGCGCAGTCTCCTCCACCAGGCTGTTCCAGGTACCGCACTCCGGGCAACGGCCCAACCACTTGGCCGACTGATGGCCACAGGACTGACAGGCATAATAGCTTTTGGGAGGAACCATTATTCCCCGGCCACTTTTGGACGCCTGCCTTCGTTATTGGCTAGGCCAGCCCAGGCAACTCTCCCGCCATCCATCCATGGCCGCCAGCGCCCTATCGGCGAGCTTAAGCTTGCGTTGCAGGCGTCCTTTCACCCGTACCTCCAAAGGAGGTAAAAGACCCAGGTTAATGTTCATGGGCTGGAAGTCCTCTACTTTCGCCTGAGTGATGTAGCTTACCAGAGCACCCAGGCAGGTCTGCTGGGGGGGGACCAGCAATGGCTGGCCAGATATGAGCCGGGCGGCGTTTATGCCCGCCAGCAGGCCACAGGCAGCTGACTCTACGTATCCCTCCACCCCCACCAACTGTCCGGCGACAAATATCTCCGGGTTATCTTTCAGCTGCAAGGTCGGTTTCAACAGTAAAGGCGCATTGATAAAAGTATTGCGATGTACCTGGCCGTAGCGAAGGAACTCGGCCTTCTCCAGGCCGGGAATGAGGCGGAGAATTCGTTTCTGCTCGCCCCACTTAAGCCGGGTCTGAAAACCGACCATGTTATACATCGTACCGGCTTTGTTCTCCACCCGCAATTGGACCACGGCATAGGGACGCTTGTTAGTGCGCGGGTCCTTGAGCCCCACTGGCTTGAGGGGCCCAAACCGCATGGCGTCATCCCCCCGCCGGGCCAGTTCTTCGATAGGCAGACAACCCTGGAAATAATTGGGCTTTTCAAACGGGCGTAAGGGTTGAACCTGAGCCGTCCTTAGTTGGGTCACCAGGTTGCCATATTCCTCGGGCGTCATGGGACAGTTTATATAATCGCCCTCGCCCTCCTTGTATCGAGAGGCCCGGAAGGTCTTGCTCTCAGATAGGCTTTCAGCCGCCACTATCGGAGATATGGCATCGTAGAAGCTCAAAAAAGAAAGGCGCCGGTACTTCAGGAGCACGTTTTTCAAAAACCGGGCCGTCAGCGCGCGACATAGTCCTTCCGAGGCCAACGGCCCGGCGGCCACCACCACCGGCTCCAGGCCGGCAAGCTCGGTTACCTCGTTTCGGACCAGTGTTATCCTGGGATGGTTGGTCAGCCGCTCAGTTACTTCCTGGGCAAAGAGGTGTCGGTCTACAGCCAGAGCATCACCGGCCTTCACCGTGCATTTATATGCCGAGCTGATAATCAGCGAGCCCAATCGGTTCAACTCCTCTTTTAAGATTCCGCTGGCAGTGCTGAGCTTCAAGGATTTCAGCGAATTGCTGCATACCAGCTCAGCTAGCAGGCCGGTCTCATGGGCCTCGGTTCTGCTAAGCGGGCGCATTTCGTGCAAGATGACTTCCACGCCAAGGTTGGCGGCGGCCCAGGCGGCCTCGCACCCGGCCAGCCCTCCACCGATGACGTTTAATTTGGCGGTCATAAATTTTGACCTACCAGCTCGATATTATGCCGGCAATCTTCTTGGGGACAGGATAGGCCCCGGTCCTTGTCTTTGTTGACCTTCTCCAGCATAAAAGGCGCGCCACAGTTGGGGCATTTCATCTCCACCGGTTTGTTCCAAAAGGCGAGGTCACATTTGGGGAAACGATTACAGCCGTAGAACTTGCGGCCCTTTTTGGAGAACTTCTCGATTATTTCGCCATCACAGTCAGGCCGAAGGCAGTTGATTCCCAGACTCAGGGGTTTCTTCCTGTCCAGGGGCCGAGTGTTCTTGCAATCCGGATAACCTGAGCAAGCCAAAAATCGCCCATAGCGGCCGGTTTTAGGCACCATAGGTTGGCCGCACTTTTCGCAAATCTCATCCGTTTCATGTTTCAATGGCCGGATTATTCCTGCTTCGTCCCGGACCATGTCAGTAGTGTAGTCACACTCAGGAAAGGAGGGACAGGCCAAAAACTGACCCAATTTGCCCCACTTTATAACCATGGTGCTTCCACACTTTTCACAGACCACGTCAGTGGCCACTGGGTCGGTCTTCAAATTCCGCATATTTTTCTTGGCCTTTTCCACATTTTTCTGGAGAAAGCGGTAGAAACGTTTCAAGCTGGGGCCGGATTTTCGCTTGCCCGCCTCAATCTCATCCAGCCTTTGCTCCATGGCGGCGGTGAATTTCACATCGAATATTTGAGGAAAGGCGGAGACCAGCAAATCAGTTACTAGCAAGCCCAGTTCGGTGGCATGAAATCTGCCTTTATCCTTGTAGGTGTAATCCCTTTGCTGGACGTTGGCTAAGATAGCGGCATAGGTGCTGGGCCGGCCGATGCCTAATCTCTCCAAGTCCCGAATGAGACTGGCTTCGGTAAACCGTGGCGGGGGCTCGGTAAAATGTTGCTTGGGGATAAGCTCTTTCAGAGCTAGTCTCTCGCCGGAAGATAAAGGAGGGAGCTTTTCCTGCTGGTCCTCTTCCTTTCGCCTGGGATAGGCCAGTAAGAAGCCGGGGAAGGTAAGCTGACTGTCACTGGCCCGGAACAGACCCGGGCCAGCCGCTATATCCGCGGTTAGGGCATCAAAGGTTGCCGGTGGCATCTGGCAGGCGACAAACCGGCGCCAGATAAGCTCATAGAGGCGGAAAAGATCCCTATCCAGATCCTCTTTCAGGGCTTCGGGATGGCGATCAACCCCGGCAGGCCGGATAGCCTCGTGGGCATCCTGGGCACCCTTCTTGTTCTTGTAAATGATCGGCTTTTTAGGTAAATAATCCCGGCCGTAAAGCTGAAGGATGGTCTGCCGCACCTGGGCCAGCGCCTCCTCGGAGACCCTGGTCGAGTCGGTGCGCATATACGTAATCAAGCCTACCTGGCCCTCCTCTTTCAGCTCCACTCCTTCGTAAAGCTTTTGGGCCAGGCGCATGGTCTTTCCCGCGGAAAATCGAAACCGGTTGTGGGCCTCCTGCTGCAAGGTGCTGGTTATGAAAGGAGGGGGTGCCTTTTCACGCTTTTCTTTTGTCTCTGCCCTTTCTACAACAAAGGCTAGACCCTTAAGCTGGTCAACGATTTGTTGAGCCTGTTCAGCTGATTTGACCTTTGGCTCCTTGCCGGTAAACTTCAAAAGCTTAGCCTCGAATAAAGGTGGCTGGCCGGCGCGAAGCTTGGCTCTAATGCTCCAGTGCTCTTCGGGGACAAAAACGGCGATCTCCTTTTCCCGTTCGGCGATTAGCCTCAAGGCCACCGTCTGCACCCGGCCGGCGGATAGGCCGTAGCGCACCTTTTGCCACAACAGCGGGCTTATCAAATATCCCACCAACCGATCGACAATGCGGCGGGCTTGCTGAGCCTCGTACTTCTTAAAGTCCAGTTGGACCGGGTTCTCCAGAGCCTTAAGAATGGCTGCCTGGGTGAACTCGTTGAAGAGCGCCCGATAAATATTTTTACCCGGCTTGGAGACCTCCTGGGCCAGATGCCAGGCGATGGCCTCCCCCTCCCGGTCCGGGTCAGGCCCCAGATAGATCGCCTTGGCACCGGCGGCCGCCTTTTTTATCTCCTTGATTATTTTTTCCTTGCCGGGAATATTGACATATTGAGGGGAAAGCCCATCTTCTATATCTATCCCCAGCTTGTTCTTGGGCAAGTCTTTTATATGTCCTACCGAGGCCAGGACCCGAAAGCGTTGGCCCAGATGCCGGGTCAGGGTCTTGGCCTTGGTAGGAGATTCTACGATAAGGAGCGATTTAGCCATATTAGCACCGGAACTCCAATACCTAATTTTGATGGTAACATTTCTTTACCGGGTCAGACAAAAAAATCGCCATCCTTCAAAATCCTTTAACAAAGACCTTGCCCGGTAATTGCCTCACCCCTCCGGAAAGCTCCATAGTGGTCAAGAGCCCGAGCGCCTTGGCCGGCGAGAAACCGGTTTGCTCCACGATCGCGTCCACGTGAGTGGGGGCCTGGAATAAAACTTGCAAGATCTTCTGCTCATCAGCGGAAAGCAGGTCAGGTTTTGGAAGCTCGGGCCGGGTCGTCGTCTGGCTCAGCTGGGGTAGAATCTCCGACAGTATGTCCTCGACATCCTCGGTGAGTTTGGCCCCCATCTTTATCAGCCGATTGCATCCCTGACTGGTGACCAACTCCGGGCTGCCCGGGACAGCGAATACCTCCCGACCCTGGTCCAAGGCCAGCGCCGCGGTTATCAACGCGCCGCTTCTGGCTGGAGCTTCCACGACCACCACCCCCAGGGATAGGCCGCTTATTATGCGATTACGTCGGGGGAAGTTGTGGGCTCGAGGTGGCTCACCAAAGGGGAACTCGCTTATCAGCGCGCCCTTGGCGGGTATCTTATTGTACAGGTCACGGTTTTCCCCGGGATAGATAATGTCCAGGCCACAGCCCAACACCCCAATGGTTCGTCCCCCAACAGAGAGGGCCGCCCGATGGCTGATGGAATCCACCCCCTTGGCCATACCGCTGATCACGGTAATGCCCAGGCTGGCCAGTTGGCGGCTCAGCTTCTCAGCCGCCAGCCGGCCGTAGTTGGAGCACCGCCGGGTACCGACTATGGCCACTGCCCTGTCGTCTTCCTTGTTAAGCTGCCCCTTCAAGTAGAGAAAAGGGGGCGGGGCGACGATATTTCTGAGATTGGCCGGGTACTCAGGTTCTTCCAGGGTGATAAAATCGACTCCCTGGTTCTGACAACGAGTGAGGCTCTTTTCGGCCAACTCCAACCCCTTGGATTCTTTGATGCTTTTAGCCAGCTTTGCGCCTACTCCGGGCACTTCTGCCAGCTCGGCGACCGAAGCGGAGAAGACCTTCTCCGCGGTGCCAAAGTCAGCCGTCAAGCTCTTGTAATGGGTGGGGCCGATTCCGGGCACCAGAGAAAGGGCAAGGGCGTGAACTTTGCCTTCCTTCATGCCTGCCCCCAAAAAGTGGGGAAATCTGGGCGGGATTGAAGCAAAAGAGATGGCCTCAGAAGGACTGCCAGGGCAACCTGACCGCTTAAGGGCTACTTCCTCGGACCCAAGCCCCGGCGTAAATGGCATCGCTATTATCCAGCACCATGGCCAAGGAGATCCGGTGGCATTGGACAGCCACGATCAACAGCCGGGCATATGTCCGGCCAGCTAGCCCTTTATATACTTCAAATACCTGGCCAGGCTCTAACTTGTTGTCTACTCCCAGGTCCAGGAAAACCATGTCATACTGGGAAATGAGGATAATATCTTCCAGAGGGGCTATTATATATCCGGTTGTGGCTGAGTCACCTGGTCGGGCAAAGAGACTGCTAAGCTGAATCTTGCCCCGACGCACCGGCGCGCCCACCGGCACGGGGTGGGGAGAATCTGTAATCTGCACCTGAGAAAAATCAGGAGCAACGGCCAATACTTTCATCTCTCCGAGAACCTTAACCTTCAGCCCGATAACCCGACCGGTAGCCGGATGAATTACCTCTGCCCCGACCTGGTAAGCAAACATGACATTGCCCACGCGCGCTCCCGCCTTTTCCCCTATGTCAATGTAAGCTATATCATCCTTCTCCAGTAAGGTCTTCTCTGTGTCCGAGGAGCTAATCTGGCCATAAAGGAAAGGTGTATCGGAGAAGAGGAAGCCAGGCAGTAAGCCGCCAGAAAAGGCTGGCTTGGGCTGGGCCGGTTTTTCCTCGATCACGGTCACCTTGGGACGCGTTGGTGGTTTGGGTTTCACCGCTGAAGGCTCTTCCATCACCTTCTCAGCCGGAGGGGGGGGTACTTCAGGCCGGGCCTTGGGCATGAGTTCAATCTCCAGCGGCCTTTCCTCAGGGATGGGCATCAACTGGGCATCGGCAGGTAAAGCCAACCCACTAAAGGCTAGCACCGCCGTGACCAGCACAAAGACCAGCTTCCACCTATTTCCTGAAAGAGCCATCATTGTTCTCCTCTTCACACCAGTACCAATGCGGCAATTATAGAGACCGCCTCCTGATTTGTCAACCATAGTTATGAACTATGGATAAAGGCGGGATTGAGCCGAGGGCGATTTGTGGGGAAAGCCTGAGTTTTTCCAGGGGGAGGGGGCCGTGGGGCCCTCCCCCTGGACCCCCTAGCCCCGGGCTAATCTGTTTGGATTGGCACCACCGCGCCAATCCAAACATAACCTAAAGTTTAGGAAGGGGGTGTGTGGGAGAATCCTTTGTCTTCAGAAAGCCCCCCCTGGAAATTAACCAGGCATCTTGACGGCGTTTAATATCAAAATGGGAAGATTTAATTTCAAACAGCCGTTTATAGCCGCCACCTGGAAAGCGCTCTTCAACGCCGGATATTGAGCAATCCTGGTCTTGATCAACTCACAGAGCTCATCATGGCGCTTAATGGAAATATGGCTCTCTTTAACCCACTGGCGGGTGTTAACCCAGCTGAGATGCCAGTGCCTGTCCGCCAGGCGAAAACCAGCCTTAAGCAGGCTATCAGTAAGGCTTTGCTCAGCCACTAGCCAACACGGCCTGACCTCGCCCCAGGTCTTCAGCCGGTGAATCTGGTTACAAAAACGCACCCCTTGCCTGTCCTGGCCGCTGATGTCCACTATCTGAATGCGCCCGCCGGGCTTCAGAAGCTTATATATTTGCTGGATAAGCCTGGCTTTACTCTTGAGGTGGTGGAAGACATAACGGGCCACGATAATATCGAAACTCTCCGGCTTGAAAGGCAAAAACCACCGGTTGAAATCATTGATGACCTAATGGCCCGGAGTTATCCTCCCCCGGTCTACTCCCCGGGCAATCATCTGGGAAGCCGAATCCAGGTAGAAGACCTTAGCGCCCAGGGCCTTCAAATGACTGCTGCCGTCCCCCTGCCCTGCGCCCAAATCCAGCACCCGGGCGGGCAAAGTGAGTTGCCAGCCCTTGAGCATCAAATCGGCCAGGGCCGGGTCTCGATAGATATTTACGAACCGGCCGTACCTAGCCGCCCTTTTCTGATAATCGGAAATGGTCTGCTGGCCGCTTATTGACCACCCAGCTTAAAGTTGATGATAAATTTTAATATCGAAAAACTTATCAAAATCAAATTATCTATGATCTTATTTTAAATATAACGGCTGGGAATCATCAGGCCAGGATAGGGGTGCCCAACTGCCCATCCGGTTGGACATTACAATTAAGACGATCATCAGTGCCCTTTTTGAGGGCATAATTATGATGAAAATTAGACGGCATCATGCTATATTTGGTTACAAACTTTCTTTGGCTCGGCGATAATCTGCAAAAGAAAAGGAGGTAGGTTTATGGGACGTAGAGGATTTTCTCTGGCTATAACAGTCTTGGTGATCTTTGCACTGACCTCCCCGACCGCGGCCGTGGAGAAGTTGAAGTTTGGCACCGCGGTCAAGGCCGCGCCCAACTATTATCTGCCCCCGCTGGCGGCCGAGGAAAAGGGGTTCTGGAAGGCAAACAATATTCAGGCCGAGTGGGTGCCCTTCAGGGGCGCGGGAGCTATGTTCCGCTCAGTGGCTGCGGGCGCGCTGAAGATAGGGTTAACTGCTACCCCATCAGCGGTTCAGGCCGCGGCCCGGGGGGTGCCGGTCATAGCCGTCTCGGAACTCGAGCGCGGGGTCAATTTTATTGTCTGGGTAGGGACCAAAAGCCGGTTTCGTAAACCTGAGGACCTGAAAGGGGCCAAGATAGGGGTATCCAGGTTTGGCGGCTCCCAGCATGCCTATGGTCGGGTGGTGGCCCGGGCACTGGGTCTGGAGAAAGAGATAACCTTCATCTCCACCGGGAGCATACGGTCCGCGCTGGCCGCATTGAGGACGGGTAGAATCGATGCCATGGTCATAACGCCCGCTGTGGTGGTAAAAATGAGGGTCAAAGGGATTGTGCGTTCGCTGGTGCCGGTAGCCAACTATCTTCCCAGCCCGTGGTCAGGGCACGTGGTATTCGCGCGCAAGAAAATGGTAAAGGAGAATTCGGCTATCGTCCAGAGAGTCGTCAAAGCCGTGCTTCAGTCAACCAAGTTCATCAGAGAGAATCCCGACTGGGCCATGGCCAAAATGAAGCAGGTCTCTGGATATTCGGACCAGGCGGCCCGACTGGCATATCAGAGTTTAAATTACAGCTCGAACGGGGAGATAAACCCTAAGGCACTGGCAAACATCAGAAGATTTCTTATAGATTTCGAGATCATAAAACGAGAGAAGGTACCCGCTGTAGCCAACCTTTATACGGACCGATTTACCCGTTAAAAGGGAAAACCTTCTCTGGGAAGAACCCTTTCCCAAATTTTGAGTTAGGTTTTGATTGGCGCTCCTTGGCCAATCAAAACAAACTAGCCAGGGGTTAGGAGGTCCAGGGGGAGGGGCACGCGGCCCCGTCCCCCGGAGATGTAGTTCTTATAATGATCCACCAGGTTGACTGGGTGTGACAAATAGATAATAATTAGCCCTGCTTTTATCTGCCAAGGGGGTGTGGGGGTGGTGAAGAATTATTTTCAGCCACAAGATTTAGAGGAGGCCGTCAGGCTTTTGAAGAGGTACGGCAAGCGGGCCCGGATACTGGCCGGTGGCACCGACCTTATGCCGGCGCTAAAGCGCGGGGAAGTGGATGCCGAGTATGTAATAAGCATAAATTCGGTGCCCGGCCTGGATGCGTTGGAGTATGATGAGGGGCGCGGTTTAAAGATAGGCGCGCGGGTTACTTACTCTCAATTGCTTTCCTCAACAACTGTTCGAGAGCAGTACCCGATTTTGGTCGAGGCTGCTCAGCAGGTGGGGGGTGTGCAGGTCAGAAACCTGGCCACCATTGCCGGCAACCTGTGTCATGCCGCGCCTTCGGCCGACATGGCTCCTCCCCTTCTGGTGTTGGCTGCCCGGGCTGAGATCATTGGCCCGGGGGGTAGCCGGAGCCTGGATTTGGAGGAATTCTTTCGCGGCCCCAATCGCAGCGCACTTAAGACCAGGGAGATGTTGGCCGGCCTGGTGGTTCCGGCATTGGATGGAGCCTGGGGTGCTAGTTATCTCAAACTGGGCCAGAGGAGCGCTATGGAGATCGCCTTGGTAGGCGTGGCCGCGGCGGTGAAGAAGGTGAATGGCCGGTGCCAGGAGGTCCGGATTGCTCTAGGCGCGGTGGCCGCGCGGCCGATACGGGCCAGGAAGGCGGAGGAAAGCCTGGCCGGAAAGGAGCTGACCGCCGAGGTGATCGCTCAGGCAGCCAACCTGGCAGCCAGATCGGCCAGGCCGATATCGGACGTGCGCTGCTCAGCCCGGTACCGCCGGGAGATGGTGATGGTGCTCACCAGGCGGGCGCTGGCCAGGGCCTGGGAAAGAGCGAGTTCTTGATAAGGAGGTAGCGTTGGGAATCGGTCTTACGCTCAGGATAAATGGCAAAAGCTACCGGACTGAAGTAGAGCCTTTGACCACCTTGCTGGAAGTACTGCGAGATGATTTGGGACTTACCGGCACCAAGGAAGGCTGTGGTGAGGGTGATTGTGGCGCCTGCACCGTACTGGTGGATGGTCAGGCGGTGAACGCCTGCCTTTTTCCCGCGCTTGAGGCCCGGGGAAAGGAGGTTGTAACCATCGAGGGTCTGGCTCGAGATGGCCGGCTGCACCCGTTACAACAGGCCTTCGTAGAGAAGGGCGCGGTCCAATGCGGCTTCTGTATACCCGGGATGATCATGTCGGCCAAGGCCCTGCTGGATGGCAATCCTTCGCCCAGCGACGACGAGATTAAGCTGGCTATCGCTGGCAACCTCTGCCGCTGCACCGGTTACATCAAAATCATTGAGGCTATCAGGTCTGTGGCCCGGAGTGCTTGTTAGTGAGGAGAGAGATGGAAACCAGCGTAGTAGGAACCAATGTTGCCCGGCTGGATGCTCCGGACAAGGTGACCGGTCAGGCCTCCTATGTGGCTGACCTTCACCTGCCGGGAATGGTGCATGCGAAGCTGTTGCTCTCCAAGCATGCCCACGCCCGGATAAAAGGCCTGGATATAACCCGGGCGCGGGAGTATCCCGGCGTGGTGGAGATAATCACCTGGAAGGACGTGCCTTCCGACTATTACGGCGAGTTGGTTTTCGACCAGCAGCTGTTCGCCAAGGACAAGGTGAGATTTTGCGGCGACGTCATCGCCCTGGTAGCCGGAGAAACAGCCAAAGCGGCCCAGGAGGCGGTCAATTTGATCGCGCTGGATTATGAACCCCTGCCCGCGCTGCTTGATACTGAAGACGCGCTAAAGCCCGATGCCCAGCAGATTCACGAGGACTATTCCTCGTTTAGAACCATCCCTCCCCTGGCCGGGATGTTCGAGGAGGTTAAAGCTCTGGGAATAAAGAATCTGGCCTGGCAATCGGAGATAAATAAAGGGGAGGTGGACGCGGGCTTTGCCCAAGCCGACAAGATACTGGAAGAGAGGTATTCTACCGACATGGGCCAGGCTGTCCCGCTGGAGCCGCGCGCGGTGGTAGCTGCACCCAATCCTTCGGGTAAGGTAACTATCTGGACGACCACTCAGGTGCCGTTCGGTATTCGCTCCCACACCGCTCGTGCCCTTAAGTTAGCTATGACTAAGATCAGGGTGATAGCCCCCGCGGTAGGTGGCGGATTCGGCTCTAAATGCCAGATCGGGTTTGAGCCCCACCTGGCGGCCATGGCCTTGAAGGTCGGCCGTCCGGTAAAACTGGTGCTGGAGCGGGCCGAGGATCAGGCCACGGCCAACCCCCGGCATCCGGCCCGAATTTGTATCAAGAGCGGGGTGAAAAAGGATGGGACGCTTTTGGCCAGAAAGATAGATATCGTTCTGGATACCGGTCATTGCTCCAGTCTGGGGCCGGTGGCGGCCGGTTTCTCCTGTTTTCTGTCCTGCGGGCCTTACAAGATAGCCAACCTGGCGGTCAGCTCGGCTACCGTTTACACCAACAAACCCAGCTGCTCCATGGTGCGGGCACCGACCGCGCCCCAGATAACCTTCGCGGTGGAGTCGCATACCGACAACCTGGCCCGGGCCTTGAACATGGACCCGCTTGCCTTTAGGCTGAAGAACATCGTGGATGAGAGGGACTATGGCCCCACCAATCAGGTGCTAAGGTCGGTGAGCCTGAGAGATACCCTGACCCAGGCGGCGCAAAAGGCAAACTGGGGTTCTTCCCCAGGCCCGAAACGAGGCGTGGGACTGGCCTGCGGCTGGTGGGGCACGGCGATGGGCCAGGGCTCGGCGGCCACGGTGGTGATAAACGAGGACGGCACGGTACGCCTGCTAACCGGCGCGGCCGAGCAGGGCTCAGGGTCAGCTTATGGGGGCCTGGCCCAGATAGTGGCCGAAGAGCTTCAGGTGCCGCTTACGCGGATCAGCGTGCTAAACGCTGATACCGATGCCACCCCCTGGGACTTCGGCGCGGTGGGCAGCCGCACCATGTTCAATGCCGGCCACGCGGTACGGATGGCCGCGGCTGAGGTCAAGAGCAAGCTGCTTAACATGGCCGCGGGCATGCTTGAGGCCCGGGTGGATGACCTGGTTTTATCCCAGGGAAAGGTTTACGTTAAGGGGTCCCCGGATAAGGCGGTGCCTTACGGCATGCTCTGTGCCAGCGCACCCTCCAGCCAGTACCTGAAATACCTTCGAGAGAACTGGACGGACTTTGCGCTGATGGTCGTGGCGGCGATCGTTCTGGCCGGGTATGCACGGTACGGGGAAGTCCTGTCTGCCGGCGCGATTTACGTTATCGTCACGCAGATCTACATCCTGGCGGCATTGATAATCCGCGGAGTGAACGTGAATCTCCGATTCGCCGACAGCGGGATCCAGCCAGCCAGGCTGCTTGTCGGGAGTTTCGTGTTCATGTGCCTGGTCGGATCGGGCCTGCTGATGCTGCCCGCGGCGATTACCGTAGGCGAGTGGACGAGGTGGCATTATGACGACTCGCTGTTCACCGCGACGAGCGCTACATGCGTGACGGGGCTGGTGGTCAAGCCCACAGGCAGCACGTTCACGCCGTTCGGGCAGGCGGTTATCCTGGGGCTGATCCAGTTGGGCGGGCTGGGGATCATGATGTTCGGTACGGTGATGGCGATGATGGTCGGCAAGATGCTGT
>JAZFTZ010000276.1:0-13256 GCA_036446955.1 Thermodesulfobacteriota bacterium | reverse complement strand
GCAGGGAGTTGGGTGCAAACCATCATTATTCTGGAGGTGGATATGGAAAAGGTGGCCATAAATCCGGCGTCGGTAGCGAAAGCGCAGACCTACAGTCATGGTATTAAGGTGGGGAGTCTGTTGTTCGTGGCCGGGCAGGTGGCTCGGGATGCTCAAGGCAGGATGGTGGGCGTAAGGGATATTCGGGCCCAGACCGCCCAGGTGTATGAGAACATAAAGGCGGTGCTGGCTGAAGCCGGCGCGAGGTTTGACAATGTGGTTAAGACCACTTCCTATCTGGTCAATATGGACCTTAACTATCAGGGGTATTCTGAGGCCCGGGCCAAATACTTGCCTAAGGACAAGCCACCGGCCTCCACCTTGGTAGAGGTGAAGTCGCTTGTTCCCCCCGATGCCCTTATCGAGGTCGAGGCGGTGGCGGTATTGGACTGATATTTATCTCGGCCTGGCCTTTTGGGGAAAGGTTACGATGAGAAGGATGGCGACGATGGTCTCCTCGATAAGGTCAAGCCAGAGCAGGTTCCATTGCTCAAACCGGGGCAGGTAGTATATTTCGGGGATGATAACCGCGATGGCGGTGCCAATAGCCACGCATACCAGCGGGCGGTTACGCTCCGGCTCTGACGCGGCGTAAATG
This sequence comes from Thermodesulfobacteriota bacterium, assembly GCA_036446955.1. Taxonomy (GTDB): domain Bacteria; phylum Desulfobacterota; class JAZFTZ01; order JAZFTZ01; family JAZFTZ01; genus JAZFTZ01. The sequence goes on along the minus strand of JAZFTZ010000276.1, from coordinate 12,619 downwards.
AAGGCAATGCCCAACACTATGGATAAGGCGGCGATGCTGTGCATCTCAAAGGGTTGGTCAACCTGGTAGCTTATGAAACGGGAGAAGCCCTCCAAGTCAATGATGGCCCATAAGCCGGTGCTGGTATAGTATATCCCCTGGAGGGTCAGGACCAAACGCAGGATATGACGGCGCATTGGTAAACCTCCACTAGGATTGGAGAGTTCTCATGGGGAACCCTTTAAAAATGGTTGTCCCCCGAAACCCCCGGCTGAATTTTGGGCTAGCAATCTATAGCGTAGCTGTTTATCCTCTGTCCTTCCCGGCCGTGGCTAGACCTGGCGTAATTTTTTGGTCGCTTGCCGGTCCACCGACCTCTTTTGCAGATCAATGTCCACCTTGTAATCGCGCCTTGCGCTCTCTATAGAGACCACCTCGCTCATAACGTCTTCCAGCACCAGCTCAGGGTCGCGCTGGCTTGGGTCACCGTACCCACCGCCGCCAGCCAGTTTGACTTCGATTTCATCCTCCGGATAGACAATCACCCGCATCTTGCCATGAGGTCGAAACAGCTCGCCGTTAGCCCGCTTAATCACGATCTCTGCCGGGCTACCGTCTTTGCCGGCCCGGTAGCCTCGGGCTGGGAATTTGACCCTTTCAAACAGGCAGGAGAGGGTGCAGGCTCGGTCACTGTTGAGCTTCAAGGTAAAGGTCTGCGCCAGCCCCCCCCGAAATTTTCCCGGTCCGCCGGAATCGGGCAGCAATTCCCTCTTGGTGATAAAAAAGGGGTAGACATTTTCGATAACCTCAACCGGTGTGTTGCCCACGTTGGTGGGACAGGCGGAGGTGCAGAGGCCGTCTTTGTTGGGCCGGGCTCCCATACCGCCATTGGTGAAGAAGCTGGCCACGAAGGACCTACCCTGAGCATCAATACCGTCGAACTGGGTCAAACAGTTGGCCGACGATTCAGCCAGCACCTTCTCAGGGACAACCTTGGCCAGCGCGCCCCAGACCGCTGGTGAGCAGAAGTGGCCGGTCATATGTCGGGCGGCCACTGGCGCCGGAAAGGTGGCGTTCAGGATACATCCTTCGGGAACCACCAGCTTAACCGGCCGGAAGCTGCCGTGGTTGTTGGGAACTTCCGGGCAGATGGAGGCCTTTATGGCATAGGTGGTATAGGCATGGGTATAGTTTTTTACCACGTTGATGCCCCGCTTGCTTTGGGGAGAGGTGCCGGTATAGTCTACGATGATGTTGGTGTCTGCGATGGTTATGGCAACCGCGATCTTGACCGGCTCATCGAAGCCATCGAGGAATATCTGGTGGCGGTAGGTGCCGTCGGGCAAGGACTCTATCTCCTTCCTCATGGCCCTCTCCGAGGTGGTCAGAATGACTCGGGATAGCTCCTCCAGGTCGGTCAGGCCGTATTCCTCCAGGAACCGGACCAGTTTTTGGCCTGAGGCCTCGCTGGCGGCTACCTGAGCGCGAATATCCCCCAGGACCAAATCGGCCGCGCGGACGTTGGCCGCGATAAGTTCGAACAGATCGTCATTGGGGACTCCTTCTTTGTATAGCTTCATTATCGGTATTTCCAGGCCCTCTTCATACACCTCAGTCGCCTCGGCGGACAGGACCTTTCCGCCGATGTCAAGGACATGACAGGTGCTTCCATTGAAACCGACCAACTTTCCGCGAAAGAAGAGCGGCATGAGCACGCTGATGTCATGCTTGTGGCCCGATACCAACCAGGGATCGTTGGTGATGAGGATGTCACCCTGTTTAAGGGTGTGAGCAGGATAGCGCTTGAGAAAATTCTCCACTCCGGTGGCCAGACTATTGATATGGCCGGGAGTGCCGGTTGTTGATTGGGCTATCATCTGGCCCTGGGCGTCAAATACACCACAAGATAGGTCCTCATTTTCCCTCAGGATGGTGGTAAACGAAGCGCGTATTAAAGCCCGGGCCTGCTCATTAACCAGGGAAAGCAAACGATTCCACAACACCTCTAATAAAATGGGATTGAATTGGTCGGGCATTTTCTTGTTAGCGGAACCCTTTAATTTCGAGGCCCCTAAGAAGCCCTGCTTCTTGTGGTGAGAGTAGGGTTACCCCTTAAGCCCCCCTCCTCAATTTGAGACCGGACAGGTTCACACATAGACCTGTTTATCTTTTAGGGCGTTCAATATTTTTTCCGATGTTATGGGCAGGTCCTTGATTCTGACCCCGATAGCATCATATACGGCGTTGGCCAGCGCCGGCGCGGTGGCCACCAGGCCGGGCTCGCCCACCCCTTTGGCCCCGAAAGGCCCGGTGGGCTCGGGTTCTTCCACGATGACCGTAACTATATTGGGGACATCGGTGGCCGCCGGTATCTTGTAGTCCATGAGATTGGCATTGATTATCTTGCCATTATCAAAGGTCAGCTGTTCAGCCAGGGCGTAGCCGGCTCCCTGGACAAAGCCGCCCTGGATTTGCCCCTCGACATTTAGGGGGTTTATAGCCTTACCTACATCATGGGCGGCGTGGGCCTGCAAGAGTTTGACCTGGCCGGTGTCCCGGTCAACCTCCACCTCCACCACCTGAGCGGCGAAGATGAAGGCGGTGACAGCACCGAAGGGAAAGCCGAGGACCCGCTTGGGATCGGTATGCCTGGCCTCAACCATAAAAGTGCTACTGCCTACCGCCGGCCCGCCGGTTACCCAGTGGCTGAGTATGCCCAGTTCCCGAAAGGAGATGCCCTTCTCTGGCGAGCCCTTTACGAACACCCTTCGGTCACGGGCTACCAGGTCTTCGGGGTTAGCCTCCAACTGAGTCGCGGCTATCTTAAATAAGTGGGCCTTGGCATCAGCGGCCGCGGCTTTGATGGCATTTCCCGCGCAGTAGGTGGCCCGGCTGCCCTGGGTGCCCCAGTTGTAGGGCGTGGCATCGGTATCGGCCATGATTATCCTGATATCCTCAAGTGGCAAACCCAGCTCCTCAGCCGCGATCTGGCTAAGAACCGTTTCTTGCCCAGCGCCGAGTTCCGCCACGCCCGTCTGCACGCAGGCGCTGCCATCCTCCATGATTTTGACCACCGCGCTGGAGGAGAGCACGCCACTTATGTGTTGAAGACAGGCTATACCCATACCCCGGTTGGAGGAGCCGTTAGCTCGCTTCCATTTAGCACTCGTTGAGACCTTCTTTATACATTCCTCAATACCCACGCTGGCCATGGTTTCCCCGCCCAGCTGTATGTCGCCGTTAGCGACCGTATTTTTTAGCCTCAGCTCCACCGGATCGATACCCAGCTTATCAGCAATCATATCCAAGTGGGACTCGAAGGCAAAGGTGGTTTGCGGGTTGCCAAATCCCCGGTAGGCGCCAAACCCCACCTTGTTGGTATAAACCAGGCTTCCAACAATGTGTACGTGAGGGATCAGGTACGGGCCCCGGGACATCATCGCGCCGAACCCGCATATGCCTGGGCCATCGTCCGCGTAGGCGCCGCAGTCATAAATCAGCTTGGTTTTTCGGGCCCACAGGGTGCCGTCCTTTTTCACGCCGGTGGTTATGTTTATCTGGGCCGGGTGCCTGGGTCGGGTATCGGCTAACTCTTCCTCTCTAGATTGAATGATCTTGACCGGTTTGTTGCTGACTTTGGCCAGGGCAACGGCCACCAGTTGAACATGGGGTTCCACCTTGCCGCCGAAACCGCCCCCCAGCTTTAGGCCGGTAACCCTGATACTGGCCATCGGGATAAGCAGGGCCTCGAATATGCGTATCTGGGTGAGGTGAGGCGCCTGAGAGTTGGTCCAGACGGTGACCCGGCCTTGGGCGTCGAAGCTGGCGATGGCGCCACAAGGCTCTATATAAGTCGGGTGCGCGGATTGAGTGCTAAAGCTGTCCTCCAGCACCAGGTCCGACTCTTTCAAGCCCAATTCCAGGTCACCTTCCTTAAAAATCGTCTGGGAGACCAGATTCCCTTTTCGGATAGCGCCGGGGAAGACCACCGGGTAATTTTCATAATCTTCGTGTACCAAAAGCGCATCGGGCTCCAGCGCCTTCACCGGGTCGAGCACCGCGGGCAATTCCTGGTAATCGACCTTTATCATCTCCACGGCCTCCTCGGCCAGCTCCCGGGTGGTGGCGGCCAGCGCGGCGACTGGTTCCCCGATATGCCGAACTTTTCCCTTAGCCAGCGCGGATTGGTCTTTTATAAACGGGCCATGGCGCCCGTCAGGGATGTCGGCGCCGGTAACCACGGCTTTGACACCAGCTAATTTCTTGGCTTGGGAGGTGTCGATATTGATGATTTTGGCATGAGGCAATGGGCTTCTAAGGATCATTCCGTGAAGCATATGAGGTAGTACCATGTCGTCGATATAAATAGTATTCCCCACTGCTTTATCTGGAGTATCCAGCCTGGTTAAACTTTTCCCAACAACCTTGAGGTCCATATCCAGCCTCCTTAAGCTAATTTCAAGACCAGGGATGGGTTAAGGCAAGTTATCAGCCGCTGCCAGGATAGCACTCACGATCTTGACGTAGCCAGTGCAGCGGCACAGGTTTCCAGCGATGGCTTCCCTAACCTCTTGTTCGCGGGGATGGGGGGTCTCGTCTAAAAGGGCCTTGGCGGAAAGGATCATCCCGGGGGTGCAAAAGCCGCACTGGACCGCCCCATGGTCGATGAAAGCCTGTTGCAGGGGATGAAGCTGGCCGTTTTGGGCGACCCCTTCGATGGTGGTAATCTGTTTCCCCTGAGCTTGAGCTACCAGCATTAAACAGGAGGTTACCGGTTTGCCGTCCAGCAGGATGGTACATGCGCCGCAGTCGCCCGTGCCGCAGCCCTCTTTGGTGCCGGTGAGCCCCACCCGGAAGCGGATGACTTTAACCAGGGGTTCGGTGGGCTCGGCCAAGACCTCGTAAGTTTCGCCATTAACGTTTAAGGTGAAGACCTGTTTCAACTTAGACCTCCTCCAGCGCCTGTTTGCTGGCCCGTTTTACCAGCACCTTAACGATTTCCTTTCTGTATTCGGCTGACGACCTTATGTCGCTAATCGGCTGGGCCAGCTCGCTGGCAGCTTGCGCAACCTTCAGGATAGTGTTTTCCTCGGGTGGTTTGCCCAGAATAATTTCCTCCACCGCGCGGGCGCGTATAGGGGTGGGGGCCACTGCTCCCAGAGCGAGACGGTAATCCTCAACCGCCTGTTTTTTGGAATCAAGGCGGGCCAACACAGCCACACCTACCAGGGCGATGTCCATGGCTCGCCTGACGCTGTGTTTCATATATGCGGTCCTTGCCCCATTGGGCGGAGGGGGAACTGAGATCTCAGTAACCAGCTCTTCCGGACTTAAGGCAGTTTGGGAGGGACCGAGGAAGAATTCCTCCAGTTTGATCGTTCGTTCGCCTTGCTGGCCAACCGCCTTGACCGAGGCCTCCAAGACCAACAGGACGGGAACCAAGTCGGCCGCCGGGGAAGCATTGCAGACGTTGCCCACCGCGGTGGCCAGGTTTCTTACCTGTCGGCTCCCTATGGTCTTGGCCGCGCAGGCCAGTGCGGGATAAACCTCTCTGACCTGAGCTGAGGTTTCCAGCTCGCCAACCTTGGTCAGGGCGCCGATGGTAAGACCGGTTCCCTCTTGGTATTTGAGGCCGTCCAGGTCCGAGATGTGGCCAATACTTATCAAGCATTCCGGCACCTCGGTCGTCTCCTCCTTGATCCCTACCAAGATGTCCGTTCCACCGGCGATCAGTTTGGCCCGCGACCCGTATTCGGCTAATAGACCCAGCGTTTCCTGAAGGGAGGTGAGTTGGTAAAAATTACATCTCATTAGTGCCTCCTAGCCGAGATAGACGAAAAGCCCCTCTTGTTTCCCAACCGAGAGTGATTCCTAGCGGTTGACCAGGGGTTTGATAACTTTCCCCAATCTTATCAGAGAATCCAGGTTATGCACAGGGAGAAAATAATCTACGAAAGGCAATGCTGATTTCATCCCCTGGCAAAGGGGTTGGTAATTGGCGCTGCCCAACAAGGGATTAAGCCAGATTAGTCTATAACAATTCGACTTGAGCCGCCTCATCTCGTCGCTCAAAAGAACTGGGTCTCCCCTATCCCAGCCGTCACTTAGAATGATGACCACCGTATGCGGCGTCAAGATATCTTTGCCTATCCAGTCGTTGAAACCGCTTAGGCATTTGCCTATATTAGTCCCTCCGGACCAGTCCAGCACAGTGTGGGATATCTCTTTCAGAGCTTTTGCTACATCCCGGCCCCTGAGCAGGTTGGTAACCCGGGTTAGTCGGGTGGAGAAAACCACCGTCTCAACTCCGGCCAGCTCATTTTGCAGGCCGTACATAAATTCAATGAGAAAAGAACTGTAGCAGTCCATCGAGCCGCTCACATCGCAGATGAGGACCAGCCTGACCTTTTTGATCTTGCGTCTTCGCTTGGCCAGCTCGACCATTTCACCGCCATACTTGATGTTCTTGCGCATGGTGCGGCGCAAATCGAGCTTGCGGCCCTTGGAGTCAGGCACCTTTCTCCGGCTCAGCTTGGTAACCAGCCGACGGGCAATCAAAGCGATGGCTTTACGAATCTTTCTTATTTCCTCTGCTTTAAAAGTGGAGAAATCTTTTTGGCCCAACACCTCCAGGGCGCTGTAGCTGGCCATCTCCATCTCTTCGGTTTCCTCATCCGGCTTTTCTTTCAGCCATTCCTCGAGGGAGAGTTCCTCTTCCTTGGATGGTTCTTGCTCTTGGCCTTTGGTTGGGGAATCAATATCCAGTTGCTCATCCTCTTCATCTCCACAGGGTTCCTGGTCAGGATCGAAAAGGAAGGACCAGAACAGCCCGAAGGCCTGATCGAAGGTCTGGCTCTCCTCCCGAGAGGATATCAGGTTGGTTTTCAGCGCTGAGTAGAAGTCTTGCTTATTGGTGACCAAGATGAACTGCAGGCTGCGATACACATCTATGGTGCGGCTTAAGGTGGCAGACAGACCCAAATCCCGGAGCAGGTTGCAGAAAGCCAGTACGTTAAGGAACATACTGCTTTTACGCCGGCCCCGAAAGGCGTCGCTTTTGACTGTATCCAGCTCTTTTGCCAGGGACACCTGTCTGTCTCCTTCAGCAGCAGCGCTTCATCACCTGGTCCAGTATCGAGTCCAGGCCTTCTTTTTCCATCCGATCCAGGTCTTCCTTGTACTTGAAGATGCAGCCCACCGTATCGGAGAGGGCCTCTGGGTCCAGGCTGTCCTTGCTCAAATAAAGCAGCGCGGAGGCCCAATCTAGAGTTTCGGCAATACCGGGCCTTTTCAGATAGTCTCCCTGACGGACCAGCTGCATAAAATGGCATATTTGGTCAGCCAGGTCTCGTTCAATCCCGGGTACCTTGGTTAATAGTATCTGGCTCTCCTTGGCAAAACTGGGGTACTCTATCCAGTGGTAGAGGCAGCGGCGCTTCAAGGCATCGCGAATCTCTCTGGTCCGGTTGGAGGTGATCACCACCGAGGGTTTATGCTTGGCCTTGATGGTCCCTATCTCCGGAATGGTAATCTGAAAATCGGACAGCACCTCCAGCAAGAAGGCCTCGAATTCCTCATCTGAGCGGTCTATTTCATCGATAAGCAGGACCGGGGGAGAGCCCTGCTCGTTCTGGATAGCCTCCAAAAGGGGCCGCTGTATCAGGAACTCTTGGCTGAAGATCTCCTGCTCGACTCGTTCCTTGGGCTCCAAATGGGCCTCAGCCATCTTAATAGCCAGCATCTGCTTGGGGTAGTTCCATTCATATAGAGAGGTGCTGACGTCCAGACCTTCGTAACACTGGAGCCGGATGAGCTTGGTATCCAGCACCTGGGCCAACACCTTGGCCACCTCGGTCTTTCCCACCCCGGCTTCCCCCTCCAGAAATAGGGGTTTGTCCATCTTCAGGGATAGAAAGATAGTTGTTGCTAACGGGTGGTCACAAATATATTTGCATTCTTCCAGGGCTTTGAGCACATCATCACTGGTTTTGAAGTCTCTCAATTATTATCTCCCCAGACAAAAAATTTAGGCCCAGCCGGCCGGCCCCGACTTAGGAACAACCTTTTTCAAGCCAACTTGGTGGTCGGAGTCGATCTGCTGGCGTTGGCGCCTGACCAATATCATTTCGGCTGCGATGGATAAAGCTATTTCCTCCGGAGTCTCGGCCTTGATGTCCAGGCCTATCGGGGCATACACCTTTGCCAAGCTCTCCTTCTTGAACCCCTTGGATTCCAGGTCTCTGAACAGGATACGGACTTTGGCCCGGCTGCCGATCATGCCTATATATTTGCTCTTGGTCTCCACCGCCCACTCCAGCACCTCGGCGTCATGCAAGTGCCCCCGGGTTACAATTACCAGATAGCTGAACTGGTTCACCGTCAGCTTGTTACAAGCAACTTCAAAATCGTCGACTATTATCTCATCGGCTTCAGGGAACCTTTCCCGATTGGCGAATTGGCTCCGGTCGTCGGTAAGTACTACTCTGAACCCCACCAATTTAGCCATCTTGGCCAGATAACAGGAGACGTGGCCAGCGCCGAAGACGTACACGGTGGGCACCACCGGCATAGGCTCAATGAAAACCTCGGTTTGATCGTCAAAGCTGACTATTTGGGTAGTTTGCTCCTTAATGGCCTTAACGCCTTCTTCAGTCACCTTGGCCGCCAGCGCCTCATTTCCCAGGGATCCCAGCGTGGTGCCATCGGCCCGTACCAGCATCTTGGTATTCTCCCCCAGGTCAGCCGCGCCGCCCCGGCAAATAAGGGTAGCCCAAGCACAAGGCCGTCCAGTTTCGCTCAGCTTTATCGCTTCCTGAGCACAGGCCACGGTGCATTCCCTGACCGGTTCCAGGAATATCTGCACCTTGCCGCCACAAATGTGTCCTTCCTCTCCGGCTTGTTTCCTGGTCAAGGTGAAATCCAAGGTGCGGGATAGGCCATCCAGCAAGAGTTTCTTGCCCTCGCTTTGCACCTGGGCCTCGGTACAACCTCCACCCACCGTGCCGACGATTTTGCCATCAATCCGGGTCAGCATCTTGGCCTCGCTGGCCATCGGCGTCGGGCCCTGGCGGGAGATGACGGTGGCCAGGGCAGCTGCGCCACCTTGACGATGAGTATCAACTAACTCTTTAAGCAGTTCGTTCATAAATCTCTCCGCTTATTTTCCCCGGGGTTATTATTTTCATCACCGGCGGACTCTTGGCGACCTGGCCCAAGATGACTCGCTCGTAGCTTCGCTTGTCAGCCGAAAGAAGCAAGCCAGCTAGCGCCCGGGAGGTACGCAGGTTTGGGTCCAGATCCACCTTGTTAATGAAAGCGATCAGCCGCGCGCAGGCAGGGGCTCCTTTGGTCAGACCCTCTGGGTCGAGGAAAAGCTGGGCCACCGCCTCCACGGAGATGATGTCTCCCGGCGACAGATGGGTCAGCCGGCCCACTATCTCCGGCCGAAATACCTTTTCCTGGTCAAGTCTTACTCCCACTCCATCCACTCCAGCCAGAGCCACCACCACGGCACAGCTTTCCGGGATAACTGGTTCCCAGGGACTAGGGGCTTTCAGCGGCCGCCCCTTGGAGCCATCAGCCTCCACTATTATATAAGAAAGCGGGAAAGCCCCTCCAAGTTTGTTAACCAGCTGGGGCGATAGACCCGCTAACTTTCCGTCAGCCAGTTTGCCCCGGCCGAGGGTAATCCTTTGGCCTTGGGACATCTGCTGCCGGGCGAAATCAACTATTCGCCCGTCGTCCGATGAAAGAAATAACAGGCCGGCTTCTTCCCTTAAAGGAGGCAGGATCTTGGTGGTGGTGGTACATATGACCCATTCCCCCGCCTTTTCCAATTCCCTGGCCAAGGCAAACATGAGGGTGGTCTTCCCCCCTCCTCCTACCAGGGCAACCATGTTCCCCGGCCTTAAATCAAGGGCCTGTTTCAATGACCGACTATTAGTCATTAGCCAAAGCAGAGCCAGGACTTAGCGGGGCATAAATGGGCGGGGGGCATTTCCATAAAAGCTCAGGATTCCCTCTAAAACCCCGCCGGCAATCGCCCTCGCCTTGTCGGAGATGGTGAAACAATATTCTCTTTTTCCTCTGGGGTCGATATCCCCCAGTTTCAGACCTTCCTTTACGTCGCTGCCATCCCGAATCAGGCCCCTAATCACGCCCGAGATGGCCGCTTTTATCGGAGCACCATCCACCAAGGCAATGGTCTCGTTGGCCTGCACCAGATCGCCTATCTCTCTGGAGGAGGAAAAAGTGCCCCGGCTCGGCGCCCGCAACACCCGCTCCGAGGTATAGCCGCCGATATCACCGGGAATTCCGGTATTTTCTGCCGCCCTCCCGGACCAAATTACCTTGCCTAGGTTGTGGCCTCGGTTGGTCTCAATGATGGCATGAACATCCTTTCCTGCTTCAAAGCCGGGCCCCAGACCCAGGACCAACGGGGCGTCAACCAGACGGGTTCCCAGGTTTTTTTTGGCCAGAATGGCATCAACCAGAATCTCAGGTTTCAGTTGTCCTCTTATCCGACATTCAGGATCGACCAGCAATGGTAACTCACCCGCCTGCCAAACCGGTTCCATCTCTGGGAAGGAGGAAACCCGCCGGGCCTTTATATCTTCGACCTCTTGAACGCCGTCATAGACGGCATCGCAAAAGGAAACCGCCCTTCTCACCGCTAAGGGGCGCTCTGTCTCGGTCATACACACCCTGAACTTAGAGTGTGCCAGCCGGTGGGCCACCGCGGAGGCCATTTCCCCCGCGCCCCTGATTAATACCGTCAGCGGAGTCATAAGACACACCTTACCCTTTGATACTCGCTCTTAGTTTACCAAAAAGGTTTTGTTTTGTCATCCCTTTTGTCGACCAGGCCAGGGGCACGAGGCCGCGGGTTCTATGTGGGGGATAACCCTTTGAAAAGGGCTACCCCCCAACCCCCTTCTTAAACTTTTTGAGCTATCCTTTTTATATCTTCAAATTGGCTTTTGAGTATGTTAAATAAATTACTAAGTTAATATCCAACCCAGGTCTTAAAATCGGTGGAATCATACCCCCGGCCTGTCGCTTAAGGCTGGATGAGCACTTACATATATCTGTCTTAAGAGGAGGCTAACTATGCCAAAGGAGAAAAACCTGCGCACCTTTATGGAGCAGTTGGAGGCGGCCGGCCTGCTAGCCAGAGTCAAGCAGGAGGTTGACCCCAGATACGAGCTGGCCGGTGTTATGTTCAAATCGGTCCTGGCCAAAGGCCCGGCTCTCCTTTTTACTAATGTGAAGGGAAAGGGGATAGCGCTGGTGGCAAACCTATGTGCGTCCAGGCAGCGCATGGCTAGGGCCTTGGATACGACTCCTGACCGGGCCGGAGAGGTATACTTAGAGAGATTGAAACGTTATCTTCCCCCGGAAAGGAGTTCTTCCGGTTCCTGCCAGCAAGTAGTGGAAGCTGAAGTGGATCTGGACAGCTTGCCGATAATTACTGCCCATGAATACGATGCTGGTCCTTACATCAGTTGCGGAGTAGTGGTAGCTCGACATCCGGATAGCGGCCTAGCCAACCTTTCCTTGCACCGGATATTTCCTTTAAGTAAAGATAAGGCGGCTATTTTCATTAATCCGGCAAGTGACCTGGCCCAGTATTATCGGAGTGCCGGAAATAGCCCGCTGGCGATAGCGGTGGTTCTTGGCCTGCACCCAGCCTTCTTAATGGCGGGGGCGGCAAAGTTCCCTTTGGGCGTGGATGAGTACGACGTTGCCGGCTCATTCCTGGGTCAACCGACGCGGCTGGTGAAGTGCCAGACCAGCGACATCGAGGTACCGGTCGATGCTGAGATAGTCTTGGAGGGGGAGATAGCTCAAGGAGAAAGGGTGCCTGAGGGGCCTTTCGGCGAATATCCAGGAACATATGGGGCCGGAAATCTAACGCCCAAAGACGCGCCCGTCATCCATTTTAAGTGCTTCACTCACCGGGAACAGCCCATCTACCAGGCCATTATCTGCGGACCGACTCTAGGTCATGAGAGCACCTACCTGAATTGCGTCTCCAGGGAGGGAGGATTGTATACAGCCACTAAGGCCGTGTGCCCGGCGGTAAAAGCGGTGTGTATCCATCCCTGCCGGTACGTGGCCGCCATCCAACTGGGGGGAGGCTATCACCCTGGAGATGTGGGCCTGATTCTGGCTGCCGCGTTTAGCACAAATGACTTTGTCAAGTATGTGGTGGTAGTAAATGAAGATGTGGATATTGCTGATCCAGCCGACCTGTTCTGGGCTATGTCCACCAGGGTTGACCCGGGCCGAGATTTTCATATCTTCCCGCAGATGCGTGAGGACGCCCTGGACCCCTCCACCAATCGGGTTTGTGACAAGGTCGGGATTGATGCTAGCGTGCCGCTGGACGTTGATGCCCGAGGTTTCACCCGGACGAGAATTCCCAATCTGGACAAGATAAATTTGGCCAAGTACCTTGAGGCTTTTCTCTAACAACATATTTTTGCGCGTTATCCATCTGTAATCCACAAATGATAATGTCCTATTTGCAACAAGTAGAAATGTCCTATTGGCATGTTGGTATTATGTTCTTTCTGTTGGAGGGAGGGCATGATGCCAGGAGAGGACATTATCTTGATGAGTGGGGAGGAGTTGAGGA
>JAZFTZ010000275.1:0-6000 GCA_036446955.1 Thermodesulfobacteriota bacterium | reverse complement strand
CAGATCGAACAGATTCTAGCCCGGGTGGGTAAGGGCTCTGATTAGTGAACTGACCTGCCCCTAATTATTGTACCACTTTCAAAGTTAGAGCTGCCGTATATGGAAGCCCTGAGAAGACAGCTGTATAGCTTTGGGAGCCGGTGGCCTATATTTCAAACGCAAATCGCTCGCCAGCTAGACCACTGGTAAGGGAAGATTTCCAGTTAAACTAGGGATTTCAAGCCTAGGACTATTTCCGTCAGCAAGGTGAGCTATTACCAAGTGAATTCTTTGCTCTGCCCCCTGGGCCATTTTTACTTGACAGATTTCTGAGTCCTTGTTAACTTTGCCACATCGCGCCAACCCCCCTGCTTTTGGGGATCGTCACGTTTTTGGCAATAACAGGATTAGAAAGGGCTGAAAGGTAATAAGATCCTGCTTTGGCATTTTGATGAAGCCGCTAAGCTCAGTAAAGACTAGCTAGCAAAATATGACCCAACAAAACATTTAAAGGAGGTATGGCCATGAGGACGATTACTGTTTTTGCATTGCTGGCAACCCTGTTGGTGCCTATGTCTTTCACCGGGCAGATTTGGGCCGCGGAGAAGGTGAAAATCAGTATCCCGGTGAGGACAGCTCCCCACTATGCTCTGCCGATGCTGGCCGATGAAGAGAAAGGATTCAGCAAAAAAGAAGGGCTGGAGACAGAGTGGGTTGCTTTTAAGTCCGGTGGGGCTCAAGTTCGGGCCCTTGCCGCCGGTGCCGTTGATGTGGCAATCACCAGCTACACCAGTGCCGTAATTATGGCGGCGCGGGGCATACCCGCGATGTTGGTAGCTGACCTAAAATTCCGCCAGCCCTGGAAACTATGGGTGCTGACAAAAAGCCGTATAAAAACGTCGGCCGATCTAAAAGGGGCTAAGATCGCGGTTACCAGGACCGGCTCTTTGACCCACATTTACGGCAGACTGGCAGCAACGGCCTTCGGACTGGAAGGAAGTGTAAAATTTGTTGCTACAGGTGGTGTGCCTCAGGCACTGGCCGCGTTGAAGGCTAATACAGTGGACACCTTGGTAATGAGCTTCATGCCTATGGCCAACTTGATCTTTAGCGGCGAGGTTCGGGAGGCAGCCGATATAACCCAGTACCTGCCCAAGGGTCAGACCGATGTAACCGTGATCGTGAAAAGGGAGTTCGCAAAGAGTCAGCCCCAGACAGTGAAGAAAGTAATTAAGGGGATATCAGGCGCGGCCCAGTACGCCATCAAAAATAGGAAATGGTCTATAGATAAACTGACAAAGATATCTCGCTATACGCCGAAGGCGGCCGAGGGCGTACTCAAGGTGTTGACTTTCAGCAACGATCTTACCGTAAGTGAACAGGCGGTGAGGGAAACGATGAAATTGCTTATCACCTATAAGCTGATAAAACCGGCTGAAGCTCCCAAAGTCAAAGAATTATATTCTAACGCATATCTTCCTTAGCCGGTTTCAAGAACGAGGTCTGGAAAAGGAGCGGCTGGCTTTAGGCCGATTATTGGCCGCTTGCGTTTTTCAGCTGCCCTAAGCTAAGATTTAAAATGATACGTCCGGCACTGCTGGCGGTGCGGTTCGATAGGAGCGCCTTCTCGTGCGAAGGCGTTGAACCGTCAAGTGCGCGGAAAGGAACTATTCTCAACGAGCCACGGGGAAAATCAAGAATAACAGTCAGGCTGACCAGAGTGTTCTTCTCAAGTTGGTAAGCTCAACTCTGAATCAAAGGCAATGAGAAGGACATTCAGCTGGATTATTAGAGATAATAAAATTAGAGGATATAGTTGTTTTACTTTTCTATTGCCACCTTGGTAACTAGGGCCATATCTAACAAGATAATGGCCAGGGAGTGGGGAGTGTCATTACCGGCCGGCATCACGATAGATTCAGCGGAGGTAGTCAATGACGTTGATTAATAATGGCGAGGATAACCGCGAATCTCCTGGCTCAGACTCGGACGGTTGGTCCCCCACCGTTTGCTATATGTGTTACAACTGCTGCGGGATAAAAGTCCGCAAGGAAAATGGCATCGTGGTGGAGATCAGGGGTGACCCGGCCAACCCGTACAACAAGGGTAGGCTGTGCGCCAAGGGGAAGTCGGGGGTTATGAGCCTTTATGACCCCTACCGGCTGAAGGCTCCCCTTAAGCGGACCAACCCCACAAAAGGGATGGGCCTTAACCCCGGATGGCAAGAGATTAGCTGGGAACAGGCCATGGAGGAGATCAGCACCAGGTTGGCCAAGGTGCAAAAGGAAGACCCTCGCAAGCTGGTCCTGGGCGGAATAGATTTTCATTCTTTTGTCCGGTACTGGGCCTTCGCCTCCGCCTTCGGCACCCCAAACATATGGAGGGGTGGGGCCAACTATTTCTGCGGGAACGGCATGCACTCGGTCCTTTTCATGACCCAAGGCAGTTTCTATGCCGAGCCCGACTTTGATTATTGCAATTACTGCCTGCTTATCGGAAGTCAGCTGGGATTCATGGTGGGAAGCAACTGCACCCCCATGGCTCAAAGGATGGCAGACGCGCGCGCCCGGGGGATGAAGGTGGTGGCCGTAGACCCGATCTGCACCAACAGCGGGTCTAAGGCCGAGGAGTGGGTGCCCATCAGGCCGGGCACTGACGCGGCCTTCGCCCTGGGCTTGGTCCATCTGTTAGTAAACGAATACAACATCTATGACAGCCCCTTCATAAAGAGATATACCAACGGACCCTATCTGGTAGGGCAAAAGGGCTACTATATCAGGGATAAGGAGAGCGGCAAGCCTCTGGTTTGGAGCGATAAAGAAGGAAGAGCAAAGCCGTATGATGATGAGGAGGATCCGGCTCTCGAGGGCAGCTACTCTGTCGAAGGAGTAGAGGCGGTTCCAGCCTTTCAGCTACTGCGGGAGAAAATAAAGCATTATCCCCCCGAGAGGGTAGCCGAGATAACAACCGTGCCCGCCCATACGCTTAGGCGAATCGCCGAGGAATTCGGGCAGGCGGCCAGGATAGGCAGCAAAATCCTGATCCAGGGAAAGGAGTTTCCTTTTCGGCCTGTCTGCGCTTATTGGAGCCGGGGAGCAATAGCTCATAAACAGGCGATAATGAGCGGTATGGCCATCCAGCTCCTTAACATACTGGTGGGCGCGGTGGATATGCCCGGCGGAATGATTGGCGTCAATCCTTGCGGCCCCTTTTGGGCGCCTCAAACGGGCCCGGACGGTCTAATCGTGCCGGCACCCTTTATCCAGGTGGTGGGAGGCGCGTACCCGGCTCGGCCGGTGAAAGAGCCGGACAGTCTGGACGCTATGGAGCTCTTCCCGGTGGCCAATCATGCCGCACCGTTTTTTGAAGAAGGTGTAATAAATCCCGGCGGGCTGGGGATAAACTATAAGCCCGAGATTATGATCAATTGTCATTCCAATCCTATGTTGACGACTTCCAACCCTGTTCGCGTAGCTGAGCTATTGAAGAATATCCCTTACATGGTCAGCTTCGCCTTTCATAGAGATGAGACGGTGGAATTCGCGGATATAGTATTGCCTGACGCCCATTATCTCGAGAAGCTGGACCCCTTTCCCAATCACCCCTCGCATTTTATATTGGCTGGCCTGGGCGAATGGTACTGGATGATGGCCTCGCCGGTGGTTAAGCCTCCCCCCCAAGTAAGGCACTGGGCTGACGTCATGCTGGAGCTGGCCGAGCGTTTGGGAATACTGAAGGACTACTATATGATGCTGAACGCCAGCCTCAACCTGAACGGGGATTACCGGTTGGAGGGGGACCGAAAATATAGCTGGCAGGAGATCAGCGACCGCTGGGCGCGCGGTTGGCTGGGGCCGGATGTTGATTTGCCTAAGCTTTACCGGGAGGGTTTTTTGGTATCCTCCCAGAAAAAGGTGGAGGAGGCCTACTGTCGGCCCTTTATCACGCCGAGGATACCTATCTACCTGGAGCACTTCTTACAAGCCGGGGAAGATGTGAAAGAGGTTACTACTAGACTGAATATACCTTTGGACACATCCGGGTACCAGCCCCTTCCCGAATGGAACCCCTGTCCAGGATACGAGGCCGATGGCTCGTACGATCTGTACGCGGTGAACTTCAAAGTCCCGTTCCACACCTTTTCTTTCACCGCGCAAAATCCCTGGCTGAACGAGCTGGCCGAGCATCACCCTTATGCCTATAGAATTATCATCAATAACCGGGTGGCCGACTCCCAAGGCATTCAAGATGGAGAGATGGTAGTCGTCGAATCAAAGGGAGGGAAGATAAAGGGAATAGCCAAAGTTACCGAATGTATCCACCCCGAGGTTGTGGGTATAGCCGGATGCTTCGGCCATTGGAGTGAGGATATGCCGGTTGCCAAGGGCAAGGGTGCGAACTACAATAAATTGTTTCCCGAAGAAAACCTTGATCTTATTGACCCGGTATCAACCGCGTTGGACTGCGGCCTGAGGGTTAAGGTAAGGCCTTCACCTAGCAGAGAAAAAGACCAGCCTGCAGAATAAGAATCGAGCCAGCAAGAACCTGACCTGGCCACAATTATTGTAAACTTTTAAATGTCAATGTTGTGTGCGTTGAAACCTTTCAATTACCAAGAGAGCTCTTCTACCAGCTCCCGGGAAAAGTAATTGCTTCCATGGTACGGCCTCGAAGATGAACCAGGTTCCAAACGAATCATGCGGGCTGGCCCAGGTTCCAACCGCAAGTCGCTCACCAGCCAGGACTTTGGAAGTGAAGACTTCCAGTTGAAAGCGCTCCCTCTTGTCCAGGCTATATCTATCGCCAACGGTAGCTATTTCCGGTAAGACTCACTCCCCGAGCCAAGGCTACTTTGGCTTGATAAGCTAGAACGAAGGAGATTCCTAATGGGCAGGTCAGATGGATCCCTCACTAATTAGCTTGTTATCGACCCGGGCTGGCAGCCCCTGGCGAAGCCCCCATCGGAGACTTCATTGGTCTTGGCAATTGCTATTTACTCAGACTAGCCTCCCTTGCCAGCTCTGCAACTGTTACACAGTAAAGGCCTAGTTGTCGCAGTCCTTCTATCGCCAGGGCCAGCCAGCTTATAAGGTCGCTTGCTTCCTGGAATAAAAAAGGCTCTACCACTCGGTCCACCTCTTCATGGGGAAGTGCTATTCCTTTGGAGGAAGTAGGGTGATCCTTACTGGAGGAAGGTCTTACCTAGATTCCTTCGGGGGAAAAGAGCGGACAGCGGCTCACACGAGACAGGCATATTCTTATAGAAAGCTCGCAGATGCCAACTAAGTGAGGATTCAATTGTTCTCAAGCTAGTCCTGGAGGAATCAGAACTAGATGAGAAATGCAGGCGATAGGCATTCCGCCTCCCCCATCTTGAAGATGTGCTAGGGCTCCTCGCCCCTGAAAAGAGCAGATATAACTCCTTCATTCGACCCGGTCGGATGCCGGCCCGGTTCTGTCAATCGTCCTTTGGATCTGTTAAGGCTGTATGAGTTCAACTCATTCCTGACAAAATGAAAGGCTTACTCCTAAAATGTTCCCGATTGATCTTTTCGGCTAGGAAGTTTTATTCCACTTTTGGTAATTTATTGCACAAATGTAGAATAAAAGATTACTGCACAGGTGTGTAAATAAAAGATTACTGCACAGGTGTGTATTTGTAGTTGAGGATTTCTCCCGCGATTCCGGGGATAAGGGGCAAATACGCTCAACAATATTGACTTTTTTGAGGAGGATCATCCTTTGATTTCATGGATTTAGACTTTGGCATGTCAATTGCTAAGTATTTAGTCAAAGGAGGAAGTATGATGACTTTTTACTATGCGCTTAGACTATTTCCATGGAAAAAGGCCATAGCCATATTGTTTTGCGCGGCGTTGCTGGCCTTTGGACCCTTCGCTAGTAAAGGTATATTCATAGAAACGAGCTAAGCGGTACAAGTCCAACCGCCGCCACAGCCGCCACCACCGACAACACCTCCACCACCGCCACCCCCGACAACAATACAGGACGGGCTGTAAT
>JAZFTZ010000274.1:0-3513 GCA_036446955.1 Thermodesulfobacteriota bacterium | reverse complement strand
ACTCTTTGTAAAGGGTTCTCCCCCAAACAGATTCCTACAATACTTTTTCTTCGACCGCGGCCTGGCCGGCGATACGGCCGCCGACAAAGCATTCGGCCAGGTTGCCGCCTAAGAGATAGACATGGCCGTAGAAGGAGCCTAGTTCACCAACGGCATACAGTCGGGGAATGGGATTACCGTACGGGTCCAGCACCCGTTGCTTGACATCGTGCACCGGACCGCCCAGGGTGTTGGTGCAGATGGGCCAAGCCTGCATGGCATAATAGGGTCGCGTCTCTATGGGCATCATGGTACCGGGGGGACGTCTAAAATCAGGGTCCTCACCCTTGTGGCAGATTTTGTTCCATCCCTTAATCGTTTGGATCAAGTTAGCGGCATCAACGCCAATCTTATCGGCCAGGCCTTTAATGGTCATAGAGGAGATTATCCAGCCTCTTTCAACCTCCTGGCTATTATCCTCGCTCCATTGGTGGACCTGCTCCATCTGGGTGGTAATGGGCCTTGCAATGGGGCCCAACCGCCTTCCCTCCTCGCCAAAGACCAGGTAGCAGGGGATGCGGGGGAAACCAGGCAGGTCAGGGTCGAACAGCTGCAAGGGCCGGTGCATGGTATCCTGGGGCGCGCGCTCGTACTCGTTCATAAACCGCTTGCCGAATCTATCCACGTTTATCCAGCCGATCTTCCTGGTCTGTATCCGGGGGCCGGAGAGGGATGTCCTGAACGCCACCGGATATTCAGGGAATTTGAACCCGTAGGAGCCGTGCAAATGCCACATATGCCACAGGGCCGCGCCCACCTTCTGGGACATGAGGATGCCGTCACCGGTATTGGGTAGATGTCCCATGGAATAGACCGGGTAGGCCTCGAAACTCTCCGCCTTCAGTCTCTCGTTGAACTCAAAACCTCCGCTGGCAAGGACAACGGCTTTGCGCGCGTTTATGGAGACACTCCTCCCCTCTTGCTCAGCCCGCACACCAATGATTCGTCCCTGGCCATCCCGAACGAGTTGCTTTACTGCCGTCGAGAACCTGACCTCAATCTTCCGGAAGTCCACATTGTCGGAAAGTAATTTGACCAGCCTTTGGCCGGCAGGAGCAGAGCCCCGTACCCAGGGAAACCCATTGAAGCCGGGTATCTGGGTTATTGCGATGAAACCCAAACTATCCCACCCAGGAAAGAGATAGGAGTCCACTCCGACCCTTTCCTTGTCCTTACGGATATTTAACTTGGCCCCGTTGACCTTGGCCAACTCCTCCATATACTGGGGGATTTCGTACATGCCCTGGGCCATGGTGCGCACCAAATCCTCACTGCAACGGCCCCCCTGGGTAGTCGCGAGGTAGCTAACCGCGGCCTCCACGTCCAGGGCGATCTTGACCGAGCCACCGGCCAGGACAGTGCTGCCCCCAGGGTGTGGACTTTTCTCCACAATCGTTACTTTCGCGCCGGCATCGTGGGCAGCCAGCGCGGCTAGTGCGCCTGAGCCTCCATATCCGACAATAACTACGTCCGTCTGTTCATCCCAACTGACCGATGGGTTACTTTTCATGACCTTATCTTTTCTCGATGTCTCTACAAAACCAGCTTTGATGTTCCCTCAGCCCCTTCCCCCAGCCACTGGTGGGAAGATGGGACAAAACGATGGTGGATTTTGGCCCTAGCTTGGCCGCCTAAGAGCAAGATGGCCCGTCCAACTGCACTTACTTACGTCTTCTCAGGCTCGGGCTTTCAGCGATGCTGGCGATCAGCTGTCTGAAAAAATCTCAAGCTCAGACTCAGGCCAGCCCCGCGGCACAAACAGGTATGAAAAATTGTCGATCGCCGGCAGGATATTACCTCAGTCGACAAACCTGTTGGTGAACAGTTGGTTCAATGGTGGGATCTCCCCTTTCTTGGCCAGACGATACTTGACCAGGAAATCGGCCACATTTTGCACCGCTGCTCTGTTTATCCTCATAGTCGTTTGCCAGTTCACCGCCTTATATACCTGCTCGGCCAGCTTTTGCGAGTAACCATATTCGGCCATAAGCTTTTTGGTTGACCAGGATTGGTCGGCGTCAATGAACTGATGGGCGCTGCGCATACCCCGGATCATCCGCCTCACTGTATTAGGCTTTTCCTTGATATATTCCGGGGTAGCGAACATGGCTCTGGATACCCACGGCTTGGGAAGGTACTCGTCCATTCCAACCAGCTTGCGGGCTTGACCTTTAGCCACCAACTTAATCATCACCATCTTGGTCAGCACTATGCCGTCCACCGCTTGGGCCTTAAGCGCGGCCAGGAGTTGAGGGACCCCTCCCGTGGCCACAAACTGGATATCCTTTTCCAGACCCAAGGTCTGGGCCAAGGCAGTGCCAAAGGCGTGAGTGCCTGAACCGGTTCTGGTAATCCCCACCTTCGTCCCTTTAAGCTGCCTTATCTTCTTAAGCGGGCTTTCAATGCGAACCCAAATGGCCCAACCCAGGCTTTGGTTAAGATCACCCACCAAAACCATAGGAATACCGCGGGAGATCGACCGGATTCCCCAGACAACCACGGTGGTACCCAGGTTGATGGCACGCGCGGCCACGGCTCTAGCAACCGCTCCTCCCGACCTGAACGGCCTCCAGTCCACTTCAAGCCCCTGCTTTGTCCAGAAACCCTTTGCCTCTGCAGCCAGGAAGGGAAGGGCAACCTGGGGATTGGTCTTGACCGGCGAGCCCATCTTAATCTTTTCTAAAGCAAAGCCGCGGCCAGCTGCGAAGACGCAGAGAACCAGCGCCAACAGAATTAATACACCACCCCTAAGCAGCAATTTGTTCACCATAACTCTTCCTCCTTTCTCCCTTCGTTAACGCCCCATCCGGCAGCTGACAATACTACCGGGAGATGTTATCCGGGATGGGCCGGTATAAAACCCTCCTCTCTTTGACCAGCATACAATCGTACATCGGAACAAGAATACAAATTATCTATTAGTGCAACCCTGCCGCTTTGTCAAATATTTATATACTCCCTCCCCTGGCCCAGCC
Source organism: Thermodesulfobacteriota bacterium (assembly GCA_036446955.1). Lineage (GTDB taxonomy): Bacteria > Desulfobacterota > JAZFTZ01 > JAZFTZ01 > JAZFTZ01 > JAZFTZ01. The sequence goes on along the minus strand of JAZFTZ010000274.1, from coordinate 499 downwards.
AGCCCAAATGGGTTTTGTGGGGGAAACCCTTTAAAAAGGGTTCTCCCCCACACCCCCTTCCCAAATTTTGGGCTGGGTTTGGATGGCCGCTACAGCGGCCATCCAAACAACAAAAAGCGGGGGCAAGCCCCCGCGCTACACCTTAATCCATTCCATTTCCGGGGGGCAGCAGACCGCTGCTACTCAGCTACCATTGAGGTTCAGGCATACATGCATCAGAGAAAAAGGCCCTCTGGAAGCTCATGGCTTTTGCCAACTTGTAACCATCCGAGGTCATCGGCGTAGACCAGGCAACTTGGCGGGGCGACATGCTAAGATATTTTGTTCCCTCGGCGACCAACTTTGTGGCAACACCTTCTCGGCGCCGATTATCACAGATCCATATCAAGTCTACTACCTAACGATGTTCCGCCGAAAGTTTATAACATCTTTTTCTCCAACTAACGGGTCCGCTGGCTGGTTTATTTCTAAAAATCGCATATCCTATCGCCCTATCTCC
>JAZFTZ010000273.1:0-3044 GCA_036446955.1 Thermodesulfobacteriota bacterium | reverse complement strand
TTCGAGTACCGCCGGGGGTACAAGTTCTCCACCTATGCCACCTGGTGGATAAGGCAGGCCATCACTCGAGCCATCGCTGACCAAGCCCGAACCATTCGAATACCGGTGCACATGATTGAGACCATAAACAAGATTATCCGTACCTCTCGCCACCTGGTGCAAGAATACGGCCGAGAGCCCACCCCAGAGGAGATCGCTGAAAAGATGGATCTGCCTTTGGAAAAGGTGAGAAAAGTCCTTAAGATCGCCAAGGAACCCATATCTCTGGAGACCCCCATCGGCGAGGAGGAGGATAGCCATCTGGCTGATTTCATCGAGGACAAAGCCATCATATCGCCCGAAGATGCGGTAATAAATATTCAGCTCTCTGAAACCACCAGCAAGGTCCTGGCTACCCTGACTCCCAGAGAGGAGAAGGTTGTCCGAATGCGCTTCGGCATCGGCGAAAGGACCGACCATACCCTTGAGGAGGTAGGCCAAGACTTCGACGTCACCCGGGAGAGAATCCGCCAGATCGAGGCAAAGGCCATAAAAAAGATCCGGCATCCCAGTCGCAGTAAACTGGTGAAGAGCTTTATTGAGAGTTAATCGACCGGAGCTATCCCAGGGCTTTAAACCTGGTTGGTTCGAATGATTAGAGGTTCCTTTTTCCTGTCAGAACATCTTGCAAAGATCTCCCTCTGGTAAATGAGAGATTAATCAAGGCGCGATATATCAGCTGGTAGTGGAACTGGCCGCGGCTTATCTGGTGAGGCTTAACCCTTAAGTGGCGAGCAGCATTAAAGCGGGCACGATCCAGGCCAGAAGTATAATGGAGTTCAATTGAGATGTTTTCGTATATCCTTCAGCGGATAATCGGGAGCGGGCCTTATATCATATCTATCGATGGGAATGGGGGTGGTTGACAGCTCCATATTGCTGGGCCCTTTCCTCAGTATTATCCAGCTAAGCCATTGCTGGTTATTGCTTACCGGATAGTCTTCCCGATTGTGTTGCCCCCGGGTCTCCTGGCGCGCTAAGGCCGACCGGGCCATCATCTCGGCTGTCAGGGCCAAATTTTCCGCCTCTAAAGCAGCTACCAGCTGGTTGGGATTGGTCGCTTTTAGTTGAGGGATCTCATCCTTTTGAATACGGATGAACTCCGCTAGCGCCCCTTCCAACCCCGCCCCCTCCCTCAATACATTTAAGGTTTTCCAGCTCTGATCCATTATCCGTTCTTGAGTTTGCCCAGGGCTCAGTCCGCTTTTCTTCTGGTAAGATTCAACTCGGCCTAGCTCGTGTCTGATCTCCTTTCCCAGGATGCCTTTGCTATTTGTTTTCATAGCAAACCGGGCGGCTGCCTTTCCTGCCCGTCGGCCAAAAACCAGGCAGGCGGATATGGCTGTACCTATCCGATCAGCGCCAAAGGTGCCCCCATGGCCGGCTGCCTCGCCGGCGGCGTAAAGGCCCGGGACGGTGGTCTGACAATCTTCATCTATTCTTGCTCCCCCCAGAAAGGTATGCAAAGCTGGTGACCATTCGACTCGACTCTGCCGGGGGTCGACCCCGGCACCTTTGATGGGCACGATGGGAATATGGTTTTCAATCAGGGCATATTTTTCTTCCGGAATGAAGGACATATCCATATATACCGGGCCGCGCCCCGCTTTTCTTTCCAGAAAATTGGCCAACACCATTACTCCTCTGGTGGTCAGCTCCAGACGAGTCGGGTCATATCTTTCCATATACCTCTCGCCCAACCGGTTAAAGAAGCGAGCGCCAGAATTTATGCTCGGGATGCTGCCGCCGCAATGAATGATTACCCTGCGCCCCTTTATAACCGGTGTGGGAATTACGGTGAATTCGGGAAACTCCATATTCATTAATTCGGCGCCGACATTGTAAGTCAAGCCATAGCTATCTCCGCTAGTCTGGAAATTGCAGCTATTGTAGCGCAACAGGCGAGTGGCACTGCCGCCGGCCACCACCACCGCTTTGGCCTGAAAAACAATGTAATCTCCGGTGCTGGTGTCTAATCCCAGGGCACCGGCAATCTCTCCCTCCCGCTTAAAAAGCCTGGTGACCATCACGTTCTCGAAGGTCCGACAGCCACGGTGAAGCACCTCTTTGCGCAAGAAGGTCATTAACACAAAACCGCCGCCGTGTAACGATGACATGGCGGCTCGGGGATAGCTGTAACCCAGATTCTTCCTCATCGGATACTTTCCCTGCCCGTCCTTATCCGCGGGAATGCCCAACTGGGCCAATTCCATGAAGATTTGGGTGGATTCCTCGATGAATATCCGGGTCAGCTTCTGGTTATTAAGATAGTCTCCCCCTTTAACCACATCACTAAAAAAGATATCCTGACTATCCTCTGGACAGGGCTGCTGGCAAAATTCCGCCGGCATCCAGGCATTGAGCGCACCCCCTGATTCGGGCGTGCTGCCACTCCTGCCAAGCCTACCCTTATCCACCAGAGTTACGCTTAGGCCGAATTTGGCTGCCTCCATGGCGGTGGCCGCCGCCGCGGCTCCCCCTCCTATCACCAGGATATCGCTGGATACTCTATCTATTCGCCTTGACTTCATTAATCGCCCCTCTAAACTTGAGGTCTCAGCGGAATTCTTATCTCTATCGCCCCGGTGGGACAGGCATATTGGCAGGCGAAACAATTAATGCAATCTTTGTTTCTTCTTGGGTTTACTATATATTTGTCAGCATCGAAATCGTAAACATACCTGCCGCATTCAAATATGCAAACACCACAGCCATTGCATCGGTCTTTATAAAGTCTTACCACGACACCCCTTCCTTTCTCTGGGGAAGTGAAAGTGTACCGATAGTATAGTTATTGCCTCTTCCGGCCTGGCGATTTTCCCGCTCGCGGTTGAAGTAATTTTAGGTCGGCTCCCGTTTAAGGTCAACCCTTTTTTCAGTCCCTGTCATTAGCACATAATATGTCCGCCTAAATTAGCAAATGATCTGTCCGCTTTTAGCTGGTACAGGGGTATGTGGCCAACTGGAGGAGGTGGCTTATGGTGCACTACCCTTGGACGGCTGTG
>JAZFTZ010000272.1:0-11983 GCA_036446955.1 Thermodesulfobacteriota bacterium | reverse complement strand
AAAGGCTATTTACGGAGCGTAGCGAAGGCGACAACCCCATGTTAACCGACCTGTGGGGCAAGCTATCGAAGGGAGCGTAAAGCTGGCCTTCACCCTTGCCTCAGCAAGGGTGAAGGCCAGCCAGCAACACGACTCGCAGATAGGAGCACAATGTCAGTGAAGTGTTGGCAAGGTAATTTGCGCTAGCCATTCACTGCGAGGGACTTAAAGCCTCCATCCCGGTTGAGCCCTCTCAAATGGCCTTCGCCAGGGCTATCGCAGGAAACTTATCAACGGCCTACCAGCTCCGGCCAACCATTGATATGCGCCAACTCACATCCCTATCTTTTCTCTGGCTCGGTCCATCACATCAGGGGTGATCTCACCATGCCCCTCTTCCAGCGCGTATCGCTCTATGGCACTGCGAGCCATGCTCCTGACCAGAACAGGCACGTTCTCCAGGCGTTTCTCTGCTTCCTCAGTCCAGACCGGCTCTTCCTTTCGCTCCGGAGCACCTGCTTGGGAAGCGAAGACCTGATCGCGCTGTCGCGCCAGGGTGGCTTTCACTAATTGCATGGGCTTGGCTGGAACCGTTTGCCCCCCAATCTGAACGTTGAGGGCTCTGACCAACTGGGTTTCCCCGGGATTGGTCAAGATAGAGGTCCGGTTTCCGCACTTTGGACAACCGAAGGTGATCGCCATGGAGCCCTCTTCCGGGCCCGTTGCCTCCTCGAATTTCATGGGCTCATCACATTTTACGCAGAGGAATTTCATCTTCCTCCCTCCTCAAGAAACAGTCTCACCTTGCCAGCCATATCAGCCAAGGCTATTCCTGCTGGCGAATCTCCGTGCTCTAAGACGAAAGGCACACCCCAGTCCGTGGACACCGATATCCTCGGATCAAAGGGTATCCTGCCCAGAAGAGGCACGCCTAACTCCGTGGTGATTTTCTCTCCGTCGCCGGCAGCATGGAAGAGATTTCCCAGGATGCCGCAGTGCAAGCAAACGTACCCCGCCATGTTCTCCACCAGGCCGATCAGTGGACTCCTCAACTCTTGGGCCAGGGTGATAGATTTCTTGACCACCAGATGGGACACCTGAGAAGGGATGGTTACCATGATGGTGCCACCCAGATTGGGTAGGAGTTGTGCCAGGGTAGGGAAGCCGTGAGCTCCGGGGGGTAGATCCACAAGCAGGAAGTCCAACTCCCCCCAGTCGGTATCGGCGAGGAACTCCCTCAAAGTGCTGGCCTCCATGGTCCCCTGCCAGATGAAGGTATCTCGCTTGGTCGGCGCGTCCCAAACCACCGGCGCTTTGTCCTCGGCCAAGAGCAAATCCATGGACATAACTTTGATATTCAAAGGTCCAAGGGCAGGGGAAACCCCACTCTCGCCCATCGGTAAGGAGCGGCCGCGCACCCCCAACATCTTAGCTAGGGTGGGACCGTTTATGTCGGCATCCAGTACTCCCACCTGGTACCCCTGGGAGGCCAAGACAGCGGCAAGGTTCACGGTGATGGCGCTTTTACCCACACCCCCCTTCCCACTCATGACCGCCACCTTGTGGCGAATGAGATCCATTCGAGACCTGAGGCGATCGATCTGGGCAGTGACTTGGCCGACGATGTCGGAACCGCCGTCACCCACAATGTCCTTATACTTTTTGGCCACTGTCATATCCCTCTCTCTGCGTTTCACTCTACAACCGTATTCAGTCCCTGGGGGCGGGCGAGTTTCGGTCAACCACTCGACTATCGAAGTTGGCTCCTCATTATCCCCCCCGAATTTGGAGGGCTACCCGAACCAGTCCGTCTATCCGTGACTATTGCCCCGCGCCTTAAGTGAAGCAGGGCCAATATCTCAGGTGATTATATTTTATGCGTTCCCCGGGGAAAGTCAACCGGAGTTGGAGCATTATAACTGGAAAGCTTCACTCCCACCCGACCCTTGCTCTCTATATTTCTTCAAGAGTTATTCCAAAACGTCAGGTGCTTTTTAATCCTTAGCTATGTCGTTATCAGATAGGGGTGACACTTTGTAGTAGAATAAGGGTTTAGAGTTAACTATCCTGCGAGTAACATGCTCAGGAGATAGTCCCAGAAGTTTGAGAGAACCAAACGGATAGTCTTTTGTAAGAGCACCCGCTTAACGTTAATCGAGGGTGTTACCGGGACCGGTGCTCAGTACGTGGGAGGAAATCGAAGATTAACCTGCCCGGGCGGTAATACTTATTCCGTTACCTTTATCTTTTGCACCCCTCGTCGGCCTCCCACTTTTCGCTGCCGAGCCTCAAGGGTGGCAATGCGCCAGTCTATCAGGGAGCGCACCGCTTTCCAAAACTCGATGCCGGAATTGGCCAGATGATGAAAAAGTTGAGGATTCTCATCCACCTTCTTCTGGCAAAAGCTGCTAAAGCTCTCAAATGGCGTCACCGTCCTGGGTCGGGCTGCTCTAGCCGGCCGGCGAGCAACTCTTTTTCTCTCTGCCATCTTCTCCTCCAAAATAGATGGTCAAGGTGTTGCCTTCTATGCGGGCTTGAGTGGGCTCGGCACTACCAACACTTCTAGGCATGGGGACGTGCCTTTTAAAGCCACCTACTCTTATAACCAGCTCGTCATAACTCCTACTTAAGTCCAGGTCCTCCTTGGAGGTAAAAGGTAATTTCACCGTCAATACCAGTCTGCCTGCTTTCTTTGTAAATTGGTACGGCTTTTCCCGATAAAATATCCGGGTCGGGTCCTTCCTGCCGTAAATGGTTTCTGCCAGGCGGCTCAGGTCTTTTCTCCCCAGGATTTCGTTAGGAAACAACTCCACCTGCCAGATGGGTACCGGTGAAAAGTACTCCTCCGCGCTCGATATATACTTTCCTTGAGCCTCCTTCCAGCCACTGAAGTACCCGTCACTAACCTGGTCGGGCAACACCCTATTCATTATCACCGCATCTATCCACAGACCATACAGGCAAAAATACATAAACGCCCGTTGCGTCTCCTTTATAACGATCTTTTCGGGATTGGTTACCAGTCGAACGGTAGTAATTCTTCCATCGGTCAAGATCCGGTCCACACCGCTAAGGCGGCCATATAACCGCTCCAGCGAACGAAAATAGCTGTCCTCGGGTAACGGTATGCTGGAGAGACTCTTGAAGAAAGGCCGGGCCAGCCGCAAAAGATTTCTCTCCAGGGTAAATATCTTCTTCATGTACCACTCTAATGTGGTGGGAACGCTTATGAACCTTAACGATTCCCCGGTGGGCGCGCAATCCAGCACCATCAAATCGTAGCTCTTGTCTTTCACATATTGGTTAATGTACAGCAGGCAGCTTACTTCCTCCATTCCGGGCAGTATAGCCAACTCCTCGGCCAGCACTTCATCCAGTCCGGAGACGTTGAACAGTGTCGACACATATTTGTGTACTTCCCCCCAGTTTCTTTCAATCTCTTCCTGGACATCAACCTCCTGGATCCAGAGGTTTTTGCCTAGCGCCACTACCTTTCCTCGCTTCTTATCCATCAGCCCCCAGTCCAGATCAAACACGTCAGCCAGGGAGTGGGCCGTATCCAGGGACATGATCAACGTGCGGTAGCCCAGCTTGGCCGCCCTGATGCCGGTGGCTGCGGCCACGCTGGTCTTGCCTACCCCTCCCTTTCCCGCAAATAAGATAATTCGGGTACTCACCAGACGCTCCTGATAAACAAATATAATGATATCACAACGGGAAAAGAAGGGCAAACAACCGCATTGGCTGGCGAAACCGTCAGAACAAGCCTAAACAGTGCCCGCCTGGTAGAGGATCAGCCAGCTAACCCAGGTAGAGAGCTTTATTACCTTGACAAGTTGTTTTCAAGCCCGCAAATACTTACCCAAGATCTCCTTGGCCTTCTTATCTGACTCCTCGTTGACCCAGATCTTTTCGAACTTTTCCGGCTCATCGCCCGGTATGGTGGCGTCCATGCCGATTTTGGAGCTTCGCCCCTTCCTGGAGGAGGGGTCTATCCCCAGGCCGGGCACGTCATGGAGAACAATGAGGTCCCGGTCTGCCTGAAACCGAGTCGCCACCGCCCATTCCACCTCGTAGGGGTCATAAATATTCACGTCGGTGTCCACCACCGTGGCCTTCTTTACGCCGGGGAACAGGGTGAGTATTAGATAAAGCAGACGCCGGGCATCCCTCCTGCCCCGATCATTTACCGAGGCCACCGCGTGGCTGGAGCAGGTGTGAGGTATAAGGTGGAAAGCCACCATATTGGGCACCAGCTCCTTAAGCTGGCGGACCATCTCGCTTCCATAACCGAGATAACCGAGCACTTCGCCCTCCATGCCCCAGGGCTCTATTATCTCGAAGATGGCCTTCTTTCTTCTGGTTATAGCCGTTACTTCAATAACCGGTGACTGGTAGGTGAGGTAATAGCCGGTGCTCTCGCCAAAAGGTCCCTCCTCGACCCTGACGTTGGGCAATAGCCTTCCCTCCACCACCACCTCGGCAAAGGCAGGCACATTGATATCCACCGTCTCGCCCCGGACCACCTTTACCGGCTCCGCGCTTAAGCCTCCGGCCAGAGCCATCTTATCGGTGGTCATCCCTCCCTTGGCCACCGCGGCGGAAAGAATGTTAGGATCCACCCCACAGGCTACCGCACAATCCAGCGGTTTTCCTGCCGCCTCCGCCTTGGCGAAGTACTCAGACAGCGGCGGGCTATGAAGCAGAACTCCCAACCTGTCCTTGCCCTGAATCTGGAGGCGGTGGATGCCCATGCTCTGCACCCCAGTCTCAATATCCTTGGTAATGAGCACCCCCGCGGAGAAGTACCCGCCCGCGTCCTTGGCGTGATGAACTACGTTGGGAATGTCCTTGGTAAGATCCACGTCCTTCTTTTTGATTACCTCCTTGACCGGGCCGGTCTTCACTTGTTCGGGATCCAGCAGTCTCTGGCGGCGCTCAAGATATTCCTCCTCCAGGTCCGCCTCAGCTACACCCATGGCCATTGCCAGCCGCTTTTTCGTGCCCAGGACATTACCCGCCACTTGAAAATCCTTGAACCCGCTGATCCTCTCGAAAAGGACCGCCGGCCCATCCTCGCCCCCTATCCTCTTCAGCACGGCAGTCAATTCCAGGCACGGGCTCAACTCCTCGGTTATACGGATAAGCTCTCCCCCTGTTTCCTCCAGGTGCTTCAAAAATGATTGCAAATCCCGGTAAGCCATCTTTCCCTCCTGGGTTAATTGACTTAAAGGACTTAGGGCAACAAGGCAACTTCCAACTTGCAGGAATGCTCAATTTTAACCAGTGCCAGCCAAGCTGTCAAGCAGATACCGTGAAGTGAAGCTTGTTGGGGTGATCTTTCCGGGGGGACGGGGCCGGGGGCCTTTCGTGAGGGAAACCTTCTCTGGGGAAAACCCTTTAAAAAGGGTTTCCCCTGACGGGGTTTCCCCACCATAAAACTAGATGTCAGCTCAGAAATTCGCAATAGTTGTTTATATCCAAGGCGAGTTCAGCCGGCTTATCCTGTAATATCTTGGTGATAAGCTTGATGGTCTGCCCGACCGCCTCGCGCTTGTTGGCCACCTTTTTGTCCTTCTGCAGAATGGTATTGAGTTCGTAACAACTGGCCGCCTGGTGCATGACCCTGAATAACTCGAACTCCTGGTAAAGGGTGGGAGGTACATCCTTCCTGGCCTGGTAAATCTCATACAACTGCGGGTTTAAATCCCGACCTTTGAGTTCCTGCTCCAGTTGCCTTATATAGGCCATCTCCTTTCCATCATCCACAGCCCGATAGGCATTGTAAGCGATTTCTCGGGTATGCATGGGTGTCTCGCCTATAAGCAACCGAGCCATAAACTGACGCAGCGATAGCGCATTAACAACCTGGTCCTGCTCAAAATCGCGCTCCAAAAGCATGACAGTGGTAAGCCGCACCGGTTCGCCCGGATTTGCAAAAACCTCCTCCGGACCAAATACATTGGTTATATCTAACATGGCCCGGGCGTTAGCAAAGGCAAAAAGTCGGGCCAGCTTCCCCTCTGTCTCTTCCCGGCTATCCGAGCCAAAGGCGGCTTTAAATTCGGGCCGGCCGCGAATCGTTTCCCACAAGTAATCCAAGCTAGACCGGTTGGCTGCCAGGAATTCCGGGGTTACATCGGGAACGTTCTCCAACTTGGAGGTTAGCAGGGGAAAGACTGTTTCCGGGAAGTTTTCCACTATATTAGTTCTTAGGTAAAAGACCTTCTCCGAGATGTAGGCATAGGCCTCCACCGGGGATGTTATATCCAGGTCCCCCACGGTAAGGTTCAACTGGTTGCCGGCCAGGTCTCGGGCGATGACCTTGACTTCATGCTTGTGGCCGTTCGCTTCCAGCCAGCGATAAACCTGGTATCCCCTGGCCTCCTGTCCGTCACTTTTGATCGCGATGGGAGAGACGGGCAGTCCTGATCGAGTCTTATAGGTGTAACGCACATAGACCCAGTCATCGGAATGGAAACGGGTGTTCTCCCCACCCATTATGCCGTAGGAGGCGGTTGATTTTCCCGTCCCGGTGGGCGCGATGTACAAAACCCCTTTCCCGTCCATGGCCGCACAGGCGCCGTGGATGGAATGGATGCCATATTCCTCGGCCAGAATACGGCCCACCGCTCCCAGCACCCAGCTCTTAAGTTGGCCGTAGTATGAGGTGTTGAAGAAAATGATGGTGTTATGTTGACGGCTGTAGTAAGCGGCAATCGCCTCGCCTGCTACTCCTCCGAAGGCATAGACCATAACCCGGGGCACTTCTTCCGCCGGCTCCCCGGAGGCCTTTTGCCATTCTTCCGGACTGAACCAGTTACCCACCCAAAAGTCATAAAGGTGACGGCTATTGGTGACGGCCCGGACCCGAATGCCGTGAATAATTACGTCATGCTCAAAAACCTCTTCCTCTTTATGACCGGCCCGGTGCTTATCCATGCTGCCCAAAAGTTTATCCAGCAGCCCGGCTTTGCCGTCCACATCCTTATCATTAAGCTCCGTCCGGCCCTTGATGCCGGTAATCACGTTGCTCACCCCCAAAGGGGACCCCGGCCACTCGATGGCTCCGGGAAAAGCAGGGGGTAGAAAGGTAAACATCTTCTTCTCTTCTGACATCGACTTCCCCCTCAAAATCAGTACTAACTAGATGGGCCCACCAGAGTTAACACGTACCTATCCAAGTTGATATATTTCCTGGCCGCTTGCAGCACCTGTTGGGCAGATACTTTAAGGATTTTCTCTGGATAATTCAAGTGGAAATTGTAACCCAATCCGTAAAGTTCGTTAAAGGCCATGGTGGCGGCCAACGCGGAGTTCCTCTGTAGACCGATCTCAAAACTCCCGGCGATGTTGTTCACCGACCGCTTAAGTTCCTCCGCTGTAGGTTCCTCACTTATAATTTTTACCAATTCCCTCTTAATTCCGTCAATAGCTTTTTTTGTCTTCTCGGACGAGCTAGCAATATAGAGGGAGAGGTAGCCGGGGTCAAGCCCCTCCTGGGAAAAGGCAAATACCGAATAAGCCAGGGCTTGGCGGTCCCTCAGTTCCACGAACAGCCTCCCCCCCTGGCCTGATAAGATACCTGCCAGTACCCTCAGGGCATAACGGTCTTCGTCGGCAAAATCAACCCCTGGAAATCCGACCACGATGTGCGTCTGCCGACTGTCTTTAGCAACCACTAGCCGCCTTATGTCCTTCAACGGAGGCTCACGGGGCACTTCGGGAGGAGAAAAAACCGGGCCGGAGAACTGGCCAAAAAGCTTTTCCACCAGCTCCACTACCTGAACGGTCTGCACGTCTCCCACCACGGCCAGCACCATGTTTTTGGGAATCATAAAGCGGTTTTTGTATTGGAAAAGGTCTTTGGAAGTAATGGCCTTGACCGTTTTCGGCGTGCCCAAAGGGTCAAGCCCATAGGGGTGCTTCTTGTAAATGGTGCGATTAAAGTTATAAAAGGCCAGGGAGGAAAGATTCTCCTCTCGCCTCTTCATCGCGGCTAAAACGTCTCGGCTAACCTTTTCCAGCTCGGCGGCAGGAAAGCTGGAGTTTAAGACGACATCGGCCAAAATCTCTATTCCCGCCCGGAAGTGACGGCTCAAGAAATTACCGGAGACCCCTAGGCTGTTTCGTCCAGAGAAACCGGATAATGAGCCAGCCATGGATTCGACTTCCTGAGCGATTCTTGGCCCGCTTCTGCTCTTGGTGCCCCGAGTGAGCATGTTGGCGATGAGGTTGTTAATACCGTTATTTTCTCGGGTCTCAAACCGGGTACCGGCAAGGAAGACCGCCCTCAGGGCTACGGTGGCCACCGCGTGATTTTCTCTGACCAGCAGGGTCATGCCATTTGCCAGCACCTTGCGTAATATCTTGCCCGGCAAGGCTGGGGCATGTTGAACTGCCGGGGTTAGCTCCTTCTCTACCCGTTCAGCCAAGCTAAGGAGCTGGCCTTTGGCAAAGGTAAGCGGGCTGTCCTCAGGCAGGAGGACGCCAGCGGTTAAGGTCGAATGGCGCAGGTACCTGCCAGCCACCTCTCTTATCTGCTCGGCGGTAGTCTCCTGGATAGCCTTCCGGTAGGCATCTTCGCTCTTAAAATCCCCGAACTGTACCTGGAAATAGGCAAGCTTATGAGCCATGCCTCGCATGGTCTCTTTACTGTAAATGGCATCGCTGGTTATTTGAATCTTAGCCTTCGAAAGCTCCTCTGGGCCGACCAACTCCCCTCTTAGCCGATAGGTCTCTCTGAGCAGCTCTTCCAGGCCTCGAGCTAAGTTCTCCGGCTCCAGCCGGGCACCCACGGAAAATATGCCTGGACCTCGGGGTGTAAAAGAGCTGGCTGAGGTGGAGTAGACCAACCCTTTCTCATCCTTCACCTTGCGGTAGAGCCGTGAAGACCGACCCTGTCCCAAGATGATGGCTAACAAATCCAGCGCGGGAACGTCAGCATGAGTGACCGAAGGTATGCGAAAGGCCAGCTCCAGCCGAGCCTGCTTTACCGCTCCCTTGATGACAAAAGCCCTGGCCTTATTTTGAGCCGGCTCTTCGATCTCAGCTAACGAGATTCTTCCCCTGGCCGGCACCCGTCCAAACAGTTGAGACACTTTCTCCACAACCTGTTCGCTATCGAAGTCGCCTGCCAGCGCGAGGACCATGTTCTCCGGCCGGTACCATTTTTGGAAATAGGCCAGTATGTCCTCTCTCGAGAAGCTCTGGATGGTTTCCCGGTAGCCGATTACCGGCCGGCGGTAAGGGTGCACGGTGAAGATGGTAGCAAACAGCTTCTTGGTCAGTTTTCGTGCCGGTCTATCCTCAGCGCGGCGCCATTCCTCCAGTACCACCTCCTTCTCCTTTTTAAGCTCCTCGGAGGCAAAGGTGGAGTTAAACACGGCGTCGGCGAGAATATCCAAACCCTTATCCAGGTGTCGGCTGGCCAAAACAAGGTAATAAACAGTATAGTCCAGGGAGGTGAAGGCATTGATGTCCCCGCCCAGGGATTCGACCTCTTTAGCTATCTGCCCCACCTTCCTCTTGCTGGTGCCCTTGAACAGCATATGCTCAAATAGATGCGAGATCCCTGCTTCCTTATCGGTCTCGGTTAAGCTGCCCGCCTTTACCCAAAGCTCCAGCGCGACCACGTTGGCACTATGCAGCTCCTGGAGGATAACGGTGAGGCCGTTAGGCAGGGTAAATCGGTGGGCAGGCTTTTCCTGGCCCCAGCCCGAAGAAGCCAGCAGCAAGATGGCCAGACCAAGGATTGCCGGCCAAAATACTTTCTTCACTTTAATGGTCTCAGCCACAAAGTCCTCCCTGGGTATGTCTAAATGACCTTATCTAGTTTGCAGTTCAACGAGAAAGTAACAGACCTCTCAAAGGAAGGTAAGCCAGGAGAGATAGCGCTCATCCTTCCCTCTGACTATGTCAAAAAACCTCTTCCTCAAACTCCGGGTTATCTCTCCCGGCGGATTCTTGCCCATCTTTCGGCCATCTACCTCCCTAATCGGCGTGATTTCTGCCGCGGTTCCAGTCAGGAAAGCCTCATCAGCCGAGTAAAGTTCATCTCGAGTAAAACGTTCTTCCACCACCCTGACATCCATATCCGAAGCAATGTGCAGCACCGCATCCCGGGTAACACCGGGCAGGATCGAGGCCAAGGGCGGGGTTTTGAGCACGCGCTTACGAACGATAAAGATGTTCTCCCCACTGGCTTCGCATACGTAACCCTCGGTATCCAACAAGATAGCCTCGTCGTAGCCGGCATCCACGGCCTCTTTCTTTGCCAAGAACGAGTTTGCGTAGTTGCCGCATATCTTGGCCTTGGTCATGCTCACATTTACATGGTGCCGAGTAAACGAGGAGATCTTGGCCCGGATACCGTTTCTTACCCCTTCCTCTCCCAGGTACGCACCCCAGGGCCAAACAGCTACCGCCACCCGAACCTTGTAATCCTTGGGATAGACCCCCATGGAACTTTCCGCTATGAAGGCAATCGGCCGAATGTATCCCTCCTCCAGGTCATTGGCCTTAAGGGTCAGCAGCACCGCCTCCTCAAGCTCCTCCTTGGAAAAGGGGATAGTTATCGTGGCAATATGGGCCGAGGAGAGGAGACGATCAAGATGGTCCTCCAAGCGAAAGACCGCCGATCGGCCCGAGGCACACCGGTAACACCTTATGCCCTCGAACACCCCCATACCGTAGTGCAGGGTATGAGTGAGAACATGGACACAAGCCTGGTCCCAATCAATCAGCTTCCCATCCATCCAGATCTTTTTCATTTGCTCGATCATTTCAGCTGGCCGCCTCCTTTTTGAGCAGGGCCATGCGCTCCGTTACCTTCTTAGCAATTTCCTCCGTCAGCTCCGGGTTGGCCTTCAAAAAGTTCTTGGCGTTTTCTCTCCCCTGGCCCAACCTCTCCTTATTATAAGAATACCACGCGCCGCTCTTTTCCACCACAGCTTGGTCGGAAGCGATGTCGAGGATATCACCAGCCCGGGAGATGCCCTCTCCATAATCGATGTCGAACTCGGCTTGGCGGAAAGGCGGTGCCAGCTTGTTCTTGACCACCCTTACCCGGGTACGGGCACCCACAACAATATCGCCCTGCTTAATGACTTGCAGCCGGCGGACGTCCAGACGCACGGAGGCATAGAACTTGAGGGCCATGCCCCCGCTGGTCGTCTCCGGGTTGCCGTACATCACGCCGATCTTCATCCTCAGCTGATTGGTAAAGATAACCGCGGTATTCGATCGGTAGATATTAGAGGTCAATTTCCTCAGCGCCTGGGACATAAGTCGGGCTTGCAGCCCCACCTGAACGTCTCCCATCTCACCTTCCAGCTCAGATCGGGGCACCAGCGCGGCCACCGAATCGATAACTACCGCATCCAGTGCTCCACTTCTAACCAAGAGGTCGCAAATCTCCAAAGCCTGTTCGCCCGTGTCCGGCTGAGAAATAAGTAAATCGTCGGTATTTACACCTAACTTGAGGGCGTAAGATATGTCCATGGCATGTTCAGCATCGATGAAGGCAGTAATACCTCCCTGCTTTTGCGCCTCGGATAGCAAATGCAGGGCTAAGGTGGTTTTGCCACTCATCTCCGGCCCGAAAATCTCAGTTATTCTCCCCCGAGGGATGCCGCCGATGCCCAGGGCCAGATCCAGTGACAGGGCCCCGCTGGGAATTGCCGCCACTTTAAGTATCGCAGCAGACACGCCCATTTTCATAATTGAGCCCTTGCCAAAACGCTTTTCAATCTGGCCGATTGCCAGTTCAAGTGCTTTTTCTCGTTCTGTGGTCATTTCTCGCCTAAGCGCATGATAACATAACCATTTTGGCAAAACAAGTAGCGAAACCGGAGCTTTTCCGCAAGGATAAGTGATTGTTTTTGCAAGAAGATGGCTCAGTCCTGCCGCCCGGCAGCAGTCCTGTCATACTGCCTGCCCTATAATTATTATAGAATAGAGGTAGGGAAGCAGGAGGTGACCAGATGCCAGCAGCCGACCTTAT
>JAZFTZ010000271.1:0-7878 GCA_036446955.1 Thermodesulfobacteriota bacterium | reverse complement strand
GCCATTGAAGAGGGAAACGAATGTCTGGCGGTGATTATCGGCGATGTCGGTCTGGGCAAAACCATGGCCATGAGGATAATACTTGATTCCCTGGAACAAGGCAAATACAATATCGCCTTTGTAACTAACCCGGATTTGACCTTTCTCCAGCTGTTAAGAGAGGTCGTCGGGCAATTGACCGGAAAGCAGTGTGAAATAAGGAGGAAGGAGGATCTGCTGGAAAAACTGAATCAGCTCTTATTCCAATCCAGCGATGCCGGTAGGAAGGTCCTACTTTTCATTGATGAAGCCAACGCCATTCGCCCCGCTAACCTGGAAAGCCTACGGTTGCTCACCAATTTGCAGGATGATACCCAAAATCTGCTGACCATTATCCTGGCTGGTCAGCCGGAGTTGGGTCGACGATTGGAGCATCCCAAGCGGGCCAACCTGTTTCAAAGGATCGGGGTCTATTGCCAGTTGGAGAGGATCGAATCCGGGGATAGAGTCAAGAGTTATGTAGAGCATCGTTTGAAGATAACCGGTTGCGACCGTCAGATATTTACCGAGGCAGCAATAGCTAAGCTCTGGGAACATTCCGAACACGGTGTGCCCCGTTTGATAAATAAATTATGCAAACTATCCCTGAAGGCGGGGGAGACCAATCAATTCACCACTATCGACGCCGATACGGTAGAGAAGATCGCCGATAGATTCCGCCGGCTGGCGGTGACGCCAGAAACCAGACGAAGGGAAAGGAGACGGCAGCTTGCTCCTGAGCGGAAGGAAGAGGCAGCACCAGCCCCGGAGCCGATAGTTGCTGAACCGGCTGCAACAGAACCGACAGCTGAGGTCTCCGTTCAAACGGAAGATCCGGTGGAGATTTTAAAGAACAAGTACGACATTCCACCCACCGCCCTTGTCGGCGCGGGCAACTTCTCTTCCAACTATAAGGTAAAGTTAGCCGGCACTCTGGCCGCGCAGTTTATTAAGAAAAGACCTGAACTGCTGGTCGATTCGAATGAAAAGGACCCGTTCAAGCTCTGGGCAGCGACCCGAGACGATATTGGAAAGGAACTGGACCGAATAAAATAACAGTTAGCTGCCTAGAATTTTTTCCAGCACTTCCCGAGCAGTCTTGTTCTTGGGATTTATGGCCAGAATGAAGTTCAACCGGTCGGTTAGCTCCTCCTTCCAACCAGGCTTGGATTTCTCTTGATCATCCCGGTATATCAGGCGGGCCAGGTTGGTGTGGGCCTCTTCATGAAGGGGGTCTAGTTCAATTGCCCGTTGGTAACATTGGCGAGCCTTTGCCAAATCGCGCTTCTCCTCCCAAACAGACCCTAGATTATTGTGAACCTTAGCGCTTTCCGGCTCTAGCTCCAATACACGCGAGAACTGAGCTGCCGCCTTATCCAAAAGCCCCAGCGAGGCATAAAGATAGCCTATTGCAAATATGCTCTTGGTATGAGTTGAGTCCACCTCAATGGCGCGCAAGTACTCTGCTTCCGCCTCCTCGAACATATCCATCTGGTCGTAGATCGAGGCCAGACAGTAATGGCCCTCCACCGAGTCTGGAGCTATCTCCAGGGCCCGCTTAAACCGCATTTCGGCTTCCCCATAATCGCCCACCTTCTCCGCCAGAAAGCCCAAATTAAGCGCGGCCTCCAGATCGCTGGGAGCCACGGCTAAGGCGCGCAGATATATCTGTTTAGCCGCGCCGAAAAGCCCCTCCATCTCATAAGCGTAGCCCAGATTATTATAGGCTTCGGGATTGCCGGGCTCGAGCTCGCTTACCTTAGTGAACTGTATCAGCGCGGCCGTATAGTTCTCTTGCTTGAGGTAAACAAAACCCAGATTATTGATCGCCTCGACGAAATCGGAGCGCAGGCTCACGGCCTTTTCATAGGCTTCGGCCGCCTTATCCCAGGCTGCTTGAGTATGGTACTGTTGGGCTTTGTTAAAGCAGCTAAGAGCTTCTTCCTCACCTGTTTCCACCATCCTCTCCCTCCTTTTTCAGGGATAACGCCGCGTGGGAAACTCAAGCCCACCACTCCGACTTCTACCAGATAGTAACCTAAAATTCAATTAATTTCTCGTCCCCTGGCTTATGTTTGGGAAGGGAGTATGAGGGAGAACCCTTTTCAAAGGGTTTCCCCCACAAAAAACCACGGCCCCGTCCGCCGGGTAATGGGTCCTCCTTTGGCGCCGACGATAAGCCCTCTCTACCACAATCCTGCTTTAGAGCGGTAATTAACCACGAATATGCCGACAGTCACCAGCACTGCTCCTATAACCAGCCCCTGGGTAAGGGGCTCTCGCAGCAACAATATGCTATAAATCACACCCGTTACCGGCACTAAGAAAGAGAAAGAGGCCAGAAGGTTCGGGCTTAAATATTTCAACATGGTTATTTGGAATAGGAAACAGTACCCACCTATTACCAGGCCCAGGTACAAGATGGCCAGAACGGCAGCAGCCGAAGGAGGTCCTATCCAGCCCTCCTCCAAGAAAAGGCCGGAGGAGAAAAATATCGGTAAACTGACCAGGCCGGACCAGAAAAGGAGCTTGGCTGGATTCATCCTCCTTACCAGCTTCTTCTGCCAAACGAACTGATTGGCGAGAACCAGGGCTGATAAGATGACCATCAGATCACCAGCTAGCGAGCCCGAGCTAGCACCGCCTTTGCCGACGAACAGAGCCACTACTCCAACGAAGGCCACAACCAGTCCAATAAATTTCTGCCTGCTGAGCCTATCACCGACCAAAAGAAACTGCGCCAGGCCAGCCACGAAAAAGGGATAGGTATGCATGAAGACCGTCCCCCGGGAAGCGGTGGTCAGCTCAAGCCCCTCGTTAAACAGGGCCATCACCAACGTGCTTAAAAGCCCGTTCAAAAGCAGCACGGCCAACTCTTCCTTTTCGGGTTTTACCGATATACCCTTGGCTACAATCCAAACAGCCAACACCAGTAACATAATCCCCATCCGCAACCCGGACAGAAACAATGGTGATGCGGTGGTCAAGGCAACCTTGGTGCTTACCGCGCTACCGCCCCATATGGCATAGGTGAAGATGATCAGCACCAGCATGAGAGCCATAATGGCTCAGCCAACCCACCTTGTCAATAAAGCCACTCCGGGGGTTTGAGGACCCCTTTGTGGGGGAGAGGCCCGCGGTCCCGTCTCCTGGAAAGGGTTCAGCTAAGGAGTTGCCGATGTCTGAAAGCTGGTCAGCTTGACTATCGGGCTATCTTTGCCTATTATTAATCACGCGGAAGGGTATGCCAGTTGAAGACCGCCCTCACCATTGCCGGATTTGATCCCACCTGCGGCGCCGGGTTGGCTGCGGACCTCCGAACCTATAGCGCGTTTGGGTTCTATGGTCTGGGAATAGCTAGCGCGGTCACCGCTCAGAACAGTCAGGGTGTTAAGCGCGTGGCGCCTGTCTCACCCAGCCTCATTCGCCAGCAGCTGGTATCCGTCTTGGCTGATTATAAGCCCTGGGCGATTAAGATAGGCATGTTGCCCAACTCGGCTTCTATAAGCGCGGTGGCTGATTACCTGGCCAAAAAGGACAGACCCTTCGTTGTAGTCGATCCGGTTATTAAAGCTCACCGGGGCGGTCAGCTCATGCATCCTCAATCCATAAATACCCTCAAAGCACGACTCCTGCCGCTAGCCACCTTGGTCACACCAAATATCTACGAGGCCCATAAATTGACCGGCCTGCCCTTATCTTCAATCAGCCAGTTGGAGGTTGCCGCCCGGCAGCTGGCTGAAGAGTGCCGATGTGCGGTCTTAATCAAAGGTTGGCAAACGGCTGACTCCGTCCTGGATATCCTCTACCTATCAGGTGAACTCAGGTGGTTTCAGCTTCCTCGCCTAGACAAAGGCGACGTCCATGGCACAGGTTGCGCCCTGTCAACCGCCTTAGCAGCTGGTCTGGCCCTGGGAAACTCGCTGACCGAAGCCGTCCGTATAGCCAAGGAGTACGTCTGGAAGGGCATTGACAATGCCTTGCCCGGTGCCCGGGGCATGTTTATCTTTAACCAGTCCGCCTAAGATGCCTCTGGGGGCAACTGTCGCCTTCGACCTCGAAAGGAATAGTTTATCGTGAAAATGCCGGTGGCCACCATAGCCGTCCCTATAATCAAGCTGATGGTGAGGGGATCACCCAATAGCATTATGCTGTAGAAGACGCCGTATATCGGTATCAGGAAAGTAAAAGAGGCCATGGTATTGGCGCTGTAATACTTAAGCAGGCTGGCCTGGACCAAGAAGCAAAAGAAACCCAATATAATTCCTTGATACATAATCCCCACTAGAGCCAACCCGGACCAGGCGGCGATGGGTTGGTCCTCCAGAACAAAGCTGGCAGCCAGCATGAAGGGTATGGAAATCACTGAGGACCACATCAGGAATTTGGTCGCCGGGACGTTGACGATCATCTTCTTGGCTACCACGATGCGTATGGCTAGGCAGATGGCGGATAAAGTTACTATCAGGTCGCCGGCGGCAAACCCGCCGCCAGCTTTACCTCGGCCGATAAAGGCCACCGCCAGGCCGGTGAAAGCTACCATACTGCCCGCTACCTTCTGCCAAGTTAACTTGTGCCCGGCCAGAAAATAATGAGAGATGAATACGGTAAATAAGGGATAGCTGTTTATGAATATCGACGCTCGGGAGGCGGTGGTATATTTCACCCCAACAATGAAAGCCATCAGGGCCAGCCCGGATACCAAGGAATAGATAAGAAGATAATGTAGTTCTCGGCCGCTAGCTCGGAAGGTCAACGAGTGGGACCATCCCCAGAAGGCCAGCAGAATCGAGCTTACCACCGACCTCAATGCCACAACCATCAACGGACTGAACCCCTGTAGCGACAGTTTGATAGTGACGGTGTTGCCGCCCCAGAGAGCGTAGGTAAAAAGCAAAAGGATAATTACCTTGACACCCAGAAACTTGTCCGGCACCGCCTCTTTCATGGCTGGTTAGGCACCTCGATATAACTGTCAGGGTTCATGGGCAACCGATACCCGCCGGGAACTCCCCCGGTAGTTGATCACAAATAGGCCCAGTCCAACTAGAATCGCGCCGGCTAAAAGGCCATGAGTTACAGGCTCATTTAGTATCCAAGCGCTCAGGGCCAGCCCAGAGATCGGCGTTATAAAGGCAAAGGACACTATTATACTGGGGTTGTGAGATTTGAGCAGGGTGGTCTGAACAAAGTAGCAAAAACCGGAAACCATCAACCCCATATAAAAAACAGCGAATAATACCCAGGGTGTTACCTGGGGCAGGGGCAACCCTTCGATTAACCGGCTGGCAAGAAAAAAAATAGGCGCACTGATTATACTGGCCCAGAAGAGCAGTTTGGAAGGTGCCATGGTCAATACCAGCTTTTTTACCAACATGATTCTTGCCGCCAGAAGCAATACCGAGACCATAATCAAGATATCACCTAATACCAGTCCCTTCAGGAGAACCTCCCGGTCCATAAACACGGCCGCTATCCCGGCAAAGGCAAAGCATAAGCCAGCAAATTTCCTTAAGTTGAGCCTGTCTCCAGGAAGGAAGAAGTGGGCAAACGTGGCCACAAAAAAGGGATAGGTATTTATCAGGACAGTGGCCCGAGAAGCAAGACTTAAGTTCATTCCTAAGACGAACAGGCCATTGTGCAAAGCGAACAGCGTGCCATTAAGCACTAGTAGTAAAAGCTCATTCCCCCGGGACCTCAACGGGACCGAAAAAGTGGAGTTCCAGAGGTAAAATACGCCAATAGTCAGCCCTATTCGAGACCCGGCCAAAAACAAAGGAGCCACCGCGGCCAGGGCGAATTTCATGGCTACCGTGTTTCCGCCCCATATGATATAAGTAAACAACAAAAGTAAGATGGTACTGAAATTGAGTCCCTTTCCCAAGCTAATCTCCCAACGGCCGAGGCTCCAGTTATCATGGTCCAGGCCTTTGGTGTTGTCAACATTGGATAGGAGAGGACTTGTCTTTTCACTGGATATAGGTGACATTTCCTTGTGGAGGAGATATGAAGAGAACGGATTATCAGCTGGCTATCATCGGCGCTGGCCCGGCCGGGATTAACCTGGGCCTGGCCCTGGCGGACAAAGGGTTTAAGATAGCCATATTCGAGTTGAAAGCCTCCTTCAAAAGAGGCAGTCGTATTGTACTGGTGCCGGAGGAGATGGTCCCCGCCGGGGTGAATAAACTGACCTGTCGCCACTACTTCGTGAACTCCCTGACCCACTTGCGGGAGGTGGAGACCAAGATAACCTACTGCTTTGTGGAAACCGCGGAACTCTTGGATTGCTGGACCAAGCAACTGGATATCCCCATCATGTTCAGCTGGAGAGCAGCGTATATCGTCCAGGAAAATGACCAAGTGAAGCTTAGGGTGGAAGGCCCAGGCGGTGGAAGGACCCTATCCTGCCAGTTCCTGGCCGCTTGCGACGGCCCCTATTCAATATCCAACCGCCAACTAGCCGGCAGCCCTAGCTTCGTGCGGACCATGGAATATCAGTTTAAGGAGCTCTCGACTAGCCCCGGCACCCTGGAATCATTTCATTCCCATCGCTACAGCCCTGGATTTTATTCCTGGATATTTCAGCTGGACCACGGCTGCCTGGTCGCTGGTCTGGGGACTAACCGTGATAATCCCCGCCGATTTTTGGACCGGTTCTTAAAGGAACATCCCCGGGCCAAACAACTGGGTTTGAACCTGCGCCAAGTCGTGCGTCGGGGCGCGGGTTTGCTCTCCACTAGCCAGGGACGTTTGGTCAACGGCCGGATAATCTTCCTGGGAGATTCGGCCGCGGGCTACCCTTGGCTGGGAGGCATGACCTATCCCGGCGTGCAGAGGTCGACCGAGCTGGCCGCCAGCGCCCTAGCCCAGGCCCTGGAAACTGGAGAACCATCGCGGCTGAAGGAGTATGAGAACTGCTGGCATGACAGCTTCGCTAAGACCTTTGCCTACGAGCAAAAGGCCCGGGCCGCGTTTAACAAGCTGACCGATGACCAAATCGACCAGGCCTATGCCCAACGGCCAGGAGAGAGTCTGAGGAGAGTGGTTATGGAGTTGGCGGGAACCCTTTGAAAAAGTTGGGCATCTAATTGTCCTTTCCCCTTTTTGGGACTCCCTGATTAACAATCCGATTTTCCCATCTTCTGCAAAGCCAAGCCAATAGCCAGTTTGAGAGTGAAAGCACGTATTTAAGGGCATTCACGACTTTGACCAAGTTTGACAGAGTTTGATGTTGTTAGAGGACAAACTGGCACCAAAACTGACACCAGTAAAAAGGGGCAGGATTTCGGTTACACCGGACGCGGCTTCAAGAAGTCATCCCCCTCCCCCCTACCCCCCCTGTGGGGGAAATATGCGTCACGCACTACAAATGCAAAAAACCAAGAACCAATAGGAGAAACGTAAGTGATAATCAGCCAGGCATTGAAAGACGTAATGAAATTGGAGCAGAAGATCAGGAGAGGCGAGGCTATTCTAGCCTATTGGAGGCAGTGGTTGATAGATTACCGGAAACAGCACCCCAAGGTAGAGGGTGATCCTAAATCTGATAAGACCAGCGTGGTCAAACCAAGGACTATGACCGGGGAAGAGCTAGCTTCCCTCCGAAAACGCCTGGAACTAACCCAGCGAGAGATGGCTTTTAAGCTCGAAATAACCCGACAACACTTATCTGACCTGGATAACGGTAAGTATGCGATATCTAAAGTCATTTTGGCAAAAGTGAGGGAAATATCAAAACAGGGTAGTCCTATGACCTTAACTATGCCAAAACCCGACACCGAAACCCGCATGAAACCGTCATCTACAGAGGCCGAAAATGCCAGTCCGAGACTTTCTCAAGCTCAGCTGGAAAAGATAACC
>JAZFTZ010000270.1:0-7025 GCA_036446955.1 Thermodesulfobacteriota bacterium | reverse complement strand
GACCCGTAGACCTCGTCGGTGGAGATGTGCAAGAAGCGCTCCAGCTTATATTTCCTGGCCGCCTCCAGCAAGACCTGGACACCGAGAACGTTAGTGGTTAGAAAAGGCGAGGAATCGTGAATGCTGCGGTCCACGTGGGTCTCGGCAGCAAAGTTTATCAACCCATCGAACCCCTCGGCCATCAAGCCGAAAACTAGACCGTTATCGGCAATATCTCCTTTCACGAACCGATAACCCGCTTGTTCTTCCAGCCCGTCCAGGTTCTCCAGGTTACCGGCGTAGGTGAGGGCATCCAGGTTAACCACTTCGACGTCGTCACCGGTGGAAAAAAGATAGCGGATAAAATTGGAGCCAATAAATCCCGCCCCGCCGGTTACCAACAACTTCATCGCCGCTTAATGCTCCTTCGCCCAATCGTAAGGAATATCGTTATCATAGGGGTCAACCCGATACTCATCAGGCTGCTCTCTATGGTAGACCTCAGTGGGGCAGTTCAGGATGATAACCTCCTCATCTCCCAGGCATTTGAAGCCATGATACACCTGGTTAGGAATTTGAAGCAAGCTGGGGTCAGCCTGGCTCATAATAAACTCATTGACCTGGCCGTAAGTGGGTGAGCCCTTTCGAGCGTCGTACAAGGCCACGCACGCCTTTCCCTTAACCACGGAGAAATTGTCCGTTTGAAGCTTATGATAGTGCCAGGCTTTGACCACGCCGGGATAAGCGGTGGTGGCGTACACCTGTCCGAAGCGGATGAACAGGTCGTCATCAACCCTCAATATCTCCCACAGCCGCCCCCGTTCATCTGGATTAACCTTCAACTTTTTTACCTTAACCCCATCGATCAAGTCGGTCATGTTATCAAATAACCTCCACCTGCGAGTTATCGCCCAGCATAAAGCGATAGACGCGCGGCTTTTGTTGCAGGCGATCTAGATAGCAGTTTTCCCCCAGCAGGCTATCAGTTATACGCCCGCGGACATTTTTTATCATGCTCCCGTCCATGATGATAGAATGTTCGACCTCGCAATTCTCAAGGCGGCAATTATTACCTATTGAGGTAAACGGGCCTACGTACGAATCCGCTACCAGGCTATCCCTCCCGATCAGGGCCGGACCTCTAATCGAGCTATTCACCACTCTGGCTCCGGCCTCGATAACCACCCTGAAGTCAATCCGGGAAGTTTCCGAGACCTCTCCCTCTATTCGCTCCGACAGGGTGGCAAGGATGAGGCGGTTGGCCTCCAACAAGTCCTCCAACCGACCGGTATCCTTCCACCAGCCATCCACCACCCGAAAACCTACCCGAAACCCGTTATCTACTAACCACTGGATAGCATCGGTGATCTCCAGCTCGCCTCGGGCTGAGGGTTTAATCTCCTCGGCGGCGACAAAAAAGCTCTTGTCAAAGATATATACACCGGTCAGAGCCAGATCACTCTCCGGCTCCTTCGGTTTTTCCACCAACTTCACCACCTGGCCTTTGGCCACGGTGGCCACACCGAACCGGTTGGGGTCGGGCACCCGCGCCAGCAATACCTGACAGTGAGGTCTTTCCCGTCTGAACTGAGCCAGCGCCTCCTCCATCCCCTCGAGAAGCAAGTTATCCCCTAAGTAAACCACAAAAGGCTCATCTTTAACGAAGTCGCGGCAGATCTTCACCGCATGGCCAATGCCCAGCGGCGCCTCCTGCTCCACGTAGGTAACCTTCAAACCAAAGGCAGAGCCATCGGACACCGCCCTCTTTATCTCGTCCTTAGTCCCGCCCACCACGATGCCGACGTCGGTAATGCCGCAGGCCTTAAGACACTCCAGCCCGTAGAAAAGCACCGGCTTGTTGGCCACCGGCACCAACTGTTTGGCCCGAGTATGAGTTATCGGCCTTAGCCTCGTCCCTTCACCGCCACTGAGCACGACTCCCTTCAAATTCCCACCTCCCGTTCCTAGCCCAGGTCTGCCCGGCCTGGCTCATCCCCGTCTTCGGGGTACTGACTGCCGTAGTAGTAACCGTAATAATAATATTTCTCCCTTCCCTCGTCAAGCTGGTTGATAACTCCTCCCAGGATCTTACTGCCCACATCGGCCAACTGCTTTTTCACGCGGCTGAGCGCGTCCTTGGTGATGACCGGGCTCTTACCACCAGGACCACTCCATCCACCGCCTTACTCAGCACCACCGGGTCAGTCACCACCGTTACCGGAGGCAGCTTCGTCTTTTCCAGATTGGCCCGCTCAGTCAGTCCGCCTGCAGTGGAGATGGCCTCAGCAGCGTGGCACCCCGCTCCAGTTTATAACGTCCCGGCTTCCGCACCTCTCCCATAACAAAAAATACCTCAGCTCGGGGCACAAAGACTGTATCTCCGTCCTCCAACAAAATGTTTCGACTCAAATCCCCCTGCTGAATCGCCCTGAGGTCAACTACGATGATTTCCCCCCTCCTGGCCTCCTTAGGACTCATGGGCCCGCTTTTTTTTCTTGGGCTAGCAGGTCTTATAACCAGGTCCTCCTCGGACCCGACACGTCGTCACCCTTTGAGTGTTGCCGGCTTATGTTCTCAACTTGTATGGGTATAAATTTAAGCCCTCTTTGTTAAGAAAATTTATCGATTTATTCAAAATGAAACAGTTGCTTTCCCAAGGCCCATTTGCTAGATTGGGAAGTATGGTTGAGAAAAATAACCGGCTGCTGGCCTGCTTGACCTTGTTTTTACTGATCGTTGCCGGGTGTGCTCCCTCGCTTAAGGGACAGGCGATGGGCACCAAATTGGAACTGGTGGAGCAGCTTAAAGCCGCGCAAAGGAGGGCCGAGGAAAACCCCAAAGACCCGGAGGCGTTCTACCGGCTGGCCATTGTCCTGACCGGAATGGGCCGATTGCCTGAAGCTATCCAAGCCCATGAACAGGCGCTGGCTTTTAATCCTAATGAAACCAGGGTCATTCTCGCCCAAGGGATGGTCCTGGCCGAGATGGGCCAGCTTTCCCAAGCCGCCAGCAAGCTTGGGAAAGCAGCGGAGTTAGCTCCTCATAATCCTCAACCTCGTCTCCAACTGGCGCTGGTATACAAGCGGCTTGGGCAGTTAGATAAAGCAGAAGCCGAATTAAAGCGGGCGCTGGATATAAGCCCCAGAGACTCATTCATTTACACGGATCTGGCCCTGTTGTATGCCCGCCAGGGCCGAAAGGATGACTCGTTACGCGCGCTGATGAAGGCCATCGAGATGGACCCCAACAACGTCTTAGCACGAAACAACCTGGGGCTTACCCTGGCCCAACTGGGTTACCTGCGGGAGGCTGTCAAGCAACTGGAGAAAGCAGTTCAAATAGATCCCAACGATGCCTCAACCAGGGTCAACCTGGCCGCCTTGTACGAGGATCAGGGACAGCTGAAAGAAGCCGAGTCCCAACTGCAGCGAGCGCTGAGGCTTTCGCCCATGTTAAAAGGGGCCCGGGAACGTCTGAACCGTCTGCTAGACAGGCAAAAATAGAAAAAGCTATACCTCCCAGGAGGACGGGGCCGAGGGCCAGTTGGTAGGGGGAACCCTATCTGGGGAAAACCCTTTAAAAAGGGTTCTTCCCCAGATAGGGTTCCCAAATTTTATGCTAGGCCTTTCGTGGCATTGTCGAGCCAACAAGCGGCTCGCTAGAGCCTGGAACGGTTTTAATTGTCCCGATAGCAATCGGGACAATTAAAACACAGCCTCAACCCTGACCAGGGCCTCTGTTGGCTTGAGAACGCGTGGCAAGGCCTAGGACAAAATTTAGGAGGGGGGTGCGGGGGGCAACCCTTTTTAAAGGGGTCCCCCCGCACAGTGTCCACCCACCAAAAGGCTCTCGGCCCCGTCCCTCCTGAAATAGGAATTAAAAGCTAGCGCCTATCCCTCAACTTAGCGGGAGATATCCTCCAGCGTCCTTCCCTTGGTCTCGATACCCAGCACGGCCACCGCGATGGCAGCCACAGCCAAGGCGGCCGCATTCATGGCCATCACACCCCTTGTCCCTATGCTGGCCAAAAGAAGGCCCACCAGTATAGGCGCCAATATCCCGCCCAGCCGGCCAAAGGAAGCCGCGAAACCCACGCCACTGGCTCGCGTCCGGGTGGGATATAACTCCGGGGTGTAGGTGTAAACTGCGCCCCAGGCACCCAGGTTGAAGAAGGCCATGATGCTACCCCAAAAGATTATCTGGGCTGGCAGCTCGGCCCGCCCGTAAAACAAGGCCGCCAGGGCAGAGAACAACAGATAAACGGATATGACCCACTTCCTCCCCACCTTATCCACCAATAAGGCGGCACTGAAATAGCCCGGGATTTGGGCCAAAGTTATGATCAGCACATAAGAGAAAGATCTAATCATGGTAAATCCAGCCTTAACCAGCAAGGTGGGCAACCAGATGAAAATACCGTAATATCCGAAAATCAGAAAGAACCAAAGTATCCAGAGCATCACCGTCCTGCGAATATACGGCCGGCTCCAAAGCTCCTTAAAGGATGAACCTCTGGCCGCTATCTCGGGGCTCGGTAGCGTTGGCCCAACCTCAGGTAAGGGGCCTTTTATACTTCGGCTTACATCCTCCTCAAGGCTGGCTACCACCGCCTCGGCCTCCTCATGCCTGCCCTGGCTTTGATACCAGCGGGGCGACTCAGGAAGCTTCCAGCGGATGATCCAGACGTAAAAGGCCGGCACCCCGGCGATGAGAAAGGCTATCCGCCAGCCATAGTTCGGTATGACCAGAAAAGAGACGATGGCCGCGGCCAGCCAGCCGTAGGCCCAGAAGCTCTCCAAAAGCACGATAAACCGGCCCCGGCTCTTAGCCGGCACAAACTCGCTCATCAGCGAAGATACCACTGGAAGCTCGCCTCCCAGGCCCAATCCCACGAAAAAGCGGAATATTATCAAGGAGGTTAAGTTCCAGGAGGCAGCACACAGGAAGGAAAAGATGGTAAAGATGAGCAACGTCCACTGGAACACCCTTTTCCGGCCAAAGGTATCGGCCGCCCAACCCGAGACGGCTGCTCCCACGAACATGCCGGCCATACCGGAACTCGCTGCCAGCCCGATCTGGGGTGCAGTCAAATTCCAGTCACTTTTCAGGGCAACCAGGACAAAGATGATTATCCCCACGTCCATGGCATCAAACAGCCAGCCCATGCCATGGATGAGTAACAATCTGTAATGGGTCCAGCAAACTGGCAATCTTTCCAAGCGCGCCGAAATAGAATTATTCATCAATCTCTCTCCTCACTTATCCCAATGACAGCTCTTCTTTGCTCCTCAAGCAAATATCCAACGCGGCCGCGATGTGGATTCGGGCCGCCAATACCATATCCTCAATCCTTTGGTGCTCCCCGCGCGCGAACTGCATCTCCAGCCCAGCCTCACCCGCAGGAGGAGGGGAACCTGAACCCGGCCCAATGCAGACGGCTGGGATACCATGCCGGCGAAAGACGTTGCAGTCGGTCCAGGCGCTGGCTTGCTCGGGCAAACAGTTCTGGTGGGCCTTCCCCATGACCTTTTGGTAAGCTGCCAGGCATCTCTTTACATAAGAATTATCAGGCTCAGTCCTCTCACCCCGGGCTATCAGATAGGGCTCCCACTCCAGCACCAAACCTTTCTCCCGGCGAGTAAGCTCATCCATGACCCGCTCAAATTCGCCGATAGTCGCCCCAGGCTCCTGGCCGGGCGCCATCCTTACATCCACATACAGATTGCATATCGCCGGGCAGGTACTCGGTTTGTATGGCCAACCAGACTCGATGGCCCCCACCATAACCTGGGGCCGAGACAACTCACTTGTGTGGGCCTCGGTGTACTTAGCCGCCCAGCACTCTACGGCCTCTATAACTTTGACTGCTTCCAGAATGGCGTTGACACCGTAATGCTTGCGAATAACATAGGTGGCCTTCCCTCGGGTCTGCACCTTAAACCAGATATATCCGCCGTTCTCCCAGTTCACTCGCAAGTCGGTGGGCTCACCGTTGATGACAAAGTCTCCACTGATTCCATGCTTCAAAAGCCACTCGGTGCCAATAGACGCGCCCATGTACAATGGGCCCCGGTAGGACTTCACCGCCCCTTCCACCGGGCACTTCTCCACCTCACCGGCCACAGCGGTAAGCACTATGTCACCTTTCAAGGATATGCCGGCATCCTTTATGGCCTTAAGCGCGATAACGCTGGCAGTCAGACCCCCTTTCATGTTGTATATCCCCAGGCCGTATATCCGCTCCTCATCCACCCTGGCCTGGGGCAAAGAATCCGCCTGAAGCGGGCCCAGGGCAGCATAATCATCCTCTTTTCTGCCAGTGAAACTGGTATCCAGGTGGCCGTTGAAGATCAAACGAGGGCCTTCCCCGCTGCCCTTCAGCCAACCCACGGCATTTCCCCGGCCCTCGCTAATCTCTTGATAGAAAGCCTCCAGCCCCATCGCCCTCATATAATCCACCAGGAAGCTGGCGCACGGGCCCTCCTCACCGGTAGGGCTGGATATATCCACCAATTGACTGGCTAACTGAACCAGATCCTGACGGCTCAGGCAGGACCAGGCCTTCTCTATGCCCGCGGCTATCGCCTTATCTGGCTGGCGGCTAGTTTTCTCCATAATTCTCCCTGATCTTGAAGTCGAGTCGGCTCTAAAACCTGACCATGACTAAATTAATTTATCAATTTATGAGCTAACCGCGAAAAAGTCAAGCACGTTTTGATTGCTAATATCTTGTTACGAGACATGGGTGACACTCCCGGGGGACGGGGCACTCTTTGTGGGGGGAACCTTTTTAAAGGGTTCCCCCACAAAACACCCTCGGCCCCGTCCTGGCAGCCTATTCCAGCACAACATCAGCCATTGACACCGGGGCTCTTCTTGACCTAACCTTAGTCTTTAGGGGACGAGGTAGCAAGGTTGACCAGGAGCTGGCGCATATATCCCGATGACAAGAGGCAACGGTCCTTGTGCCGATTGATCGACGACTACGCGGACGAGGCATTGGCCAAGGTCATAAAAGACTACCTGGGGGAGGCTAGCAAGCCCGG
>JAZFTZ010000269.1:0-3284 GCA_036446955.1 Thermodesulfobacteriota bacterium | reverse complement strand
GTTACTAGCTGTAAACAATTTCCAACCGGAGAAGTTCAGTTTTCCCGCCGAGCTTTGGGTGCAGGTGGTCTACGACTTTGCGCTGGCTTATCGTCGCTGCGTGATTAACCAGGAGCATTTAATAAAGTCGCTGACACCATTATATCTGGCTCGCACAGCTGCCTTTATGAACGAGACGGCCAATTCGAGTGCTTCAGAGGTGGAGCAGAGGATGGAGACAGTCTGTCAGCAGTTCGAGGCCCTGAAAGGTTACTTGTTATCTAACTGGGGGTAAATCATGGCGGAGCTCTGGAGTGCAGCTATAATGGAGGCTTTTGCCAGGTTTTCGGAAAAGTTTGGCCTATTCTTACCCAATCTCCTTGCATTGATAACCATACTGATCCTGGGGATAGTGTTGGCCTATCTGTTGAGATTTGTGGTCCGCCTTATCCTATCCGTGGTTAGATTCGATAGCCTGAGCGAACGCTGGGGGCTTTCTTTGGCCCTATCCCGGGGAGGCTGGAATAAGCCTGTCTCCCACTTGATTTGCCGGGTGGTATTCTGGCTGGTGATCTTCTTTTCCCTGATAATGGGGATTACTGCCTTGGGCCTGGAGGCCACCACCACCGCTATCGCTAATGTCTTTCTCTATCTTCCCCAGGCTCTGGCGGCTATCATAATTATGGTCGCGGGTTACCTGCTGGCCATTTTTCTCGGCCGGGCCAGCCTGCTGGCTGCCGTTAATGCCCATATTAGGTCAGCTCAATATATAAGCCGAGCGGTCCGTATTCTGGTTCTCTTTTCCGCCATCTCCATGGCCGTGGTCCAGCTGGGCATTGCCCGGGAGGTGGTGGTGGCTGCCTTTTCCATTTTCTTTGGCGGAGTGATTCTGGCGCTGGCGTTGGCCTTCGGGCTGGCCGGGCGAGACCTGGCCCGGGATTTTCTGGAGAAGAGATTTGGACGAGCCGATGAGAATGAGAAAGAAAAGAAAACTAAAATTTCACATATTTAATAGGGAGGTGCGTCGTGGGAGACTTTTATCAGACCGGAGTAGTGGCCACTCTCCACCGGCTGGGTAGCCCAAAGTTGGAGAAGCTGGAACAGGAGCTTAAGGATTATAGCGTGAACCGACCCATCGCACTAGTCTTACCCTCATTATACTCGGAGTTGGAAGGCGAGGCGCTGAAGGGGATTATCCGGGAGCTCCGGCAAGTCCGGTACCTGAGCAAAATCATGATTACCATGGCTCAGACCAATAAGGAGGAGTTTAAGAAGGCGAGGGAGTTCTTTGCTGTTCTGCCCCAAGAGACCGAGATCATCTGGAACGACGGCCCCAATATCCAGGAGCTCTACCGGGTGCTGGAGAAAAATGATATCTCCGCCGGCCCGGACGGCAAAGGCAGGTCGGCCTGGATGGCTTTTGGTCACATCCTGGCTGATGGAAAATGCCAGGTCATTGCTCTGCATGACTGCGATATCCTTAGTTACAATCGAGATATGCTGGCCCGGCTCTGTTATCCGGTGACCAGTCCCAACTTGGACTACGAATTCTGTAAAGGTTATTACACCCGGGTGACTGACCGGATGCATGGCCGGGTCACCAGGCTGTTCGTTACCCCTCTTATCCGGGCCATAAGGCGACTGCTGGGTTATCTTCCCTTGCTGGAGTATTTGGATAGTTTTCGCTATGCCTTGGCTGGAGAGTTCTCCATGGTGGCCGACTTAGCCCGGGTCAACCGGATACCTGGGGACTGGGGTCTGGAGGTAGGGACGCTGGCTGAGGTTTTCCGGAACTGTGCTGTCAGACGGGTGTGCCAGGTAGATCTGGCTGATAATTACGAACACAAACACCAGCAACTGGCGCCTGACGACCCGGATAAAGGGCTTCTGAAGATGTGCATAGATATCGCTCAATCTCTATTTCGCACCCTGGCAACCGAAGGCGCGATCCTCTCGGAAGGATTCTTCAAGAGCCTGGTGGTTGCCTATATTCGCACCGCCCAGGACACCATAAATAAATATGATGACGATGCCGCCATAAACGGCCTGTTTTTCGACCGTCATGAGGAGGGCATGGCGGTGGAGGCTTTCGCTAAAGGGGTGCAGATAGCGGCCAATAATTTTATGACCGACCCCATAGGTGCCCCGCTCATCCCTAATTGGAACCGGGTTATCTCGGCCATCCCCGATTTCTTGGACCGCTTAAAAGAAGCAGTTCATAAGGATAACCGCTAAGGTCGGCGGCTGGCCTCGATGGCCTCGGCTATTCTCAGGTTGGAATCAGCGGTGGCTTGGGCCAACCTTTCAATGGCTTGGGCTATCCTTTGATTGGCCTGGGCGACCCGCTCGGTAGCTTGAGCTATCTGGATCTCGGGCACCTGAGCCGAGCTCTCTCGCTCGGGAAATACACGGGCCATCAAGCTGGCCACCAGCGCCAGGAAAACCAGAACTAATAATACCTTGACCAATGGACCGGGATTCATATGCCACCTCCTGGTTAGCGTGATGCCGACCGTTGAATAGCTGCGGCAATTCTCAGGTTAGCGTGCTGCACAGTTGAGGCCAGCCTTTCCAACGCCTGAGCCACTTCCTCATTGGCACTGGCCACTTTTTCCGTGGCTCGGGCAACAAGGATCTGGGGCACTTGTGCCTGGGTGGCTGTCGGCTCAAATATTCTCACCGTCACATGGGCCATGGCGGTGAGAAAGATTAGAACCAGCAGCAGCTTAGTAAATCGGTCCAGTTTCATTTTGCCCTCCAAAAGGAAATTAGATTGCTACCCATCCGGCCTGAATTTTCCCGCTAGAAAAACGGGGAATAATGCCAGCCATCATTCCCCGCCAGGAAGGTTTAACCTGGTCTATGTCAAGCTTAGTTTCTTCCTGTACATGGGAAAGCGGCAACAGCCCACCTCAGAGTTAGTCCCCTCCTTTATCACCATAACACCGTTGCCGCAGCTCTCACACATGAAGATGTCGCCGATCTTGGCCATCTCTTCCCTCCGCTTGATAATTCAGCTACCCTCGCTAGCCTAAAGATCCAATTATATGTTAGACCAAGGCCGGGGGGTTTTCAATCATAAATTGTTGTTGAACTTTAAACCACCTTTTGTCCCGGTTTCAGATATCGGTAACACTTAAGCCCCCCCAGAGGGACGAGGACCGTGGGGCCCTCCCCCAGCACCACCTCACCCCGAGCTGGTCTGTTTAGATTGGCGCGCCAGCGCAAATCTAAATCAAACCCAAAGTTTGGGAACGGGTTATGGGTAATAACCAATTTCAACGGTTTTTCCCCATACATAACTC
>JAZFTZ010000268.1:0-6411 GCA_036446955.1 Thermodesulfobacteriota bacterium | reverse complement strand
CCACCGATTTTTCCGATAATGCCATCGGCGGGCTATCATTAGCGGCCAACATGGCCCAAACCTTCGGTGCCGAATTGTACCTGCTGAACGTGGTTTCCAAGAAGGAAACTGATGAGATAGTCAACAGCCTGGACCCGCGCATGCCTCTGGATATCCTTGCTGCCCGGAGGAAGGAGCGGCTGAACAGCTATTTCGAAGAAGCGATTCCTGGGGAGGATAGAAAGGGGGTAATTGTCCACCCCATGGTAAGGTTTGGCGTTGCCTGGGAGGAGATCTGCAAGCTGGCCGAAAATATTGGAGCTGACGTGGTAGTCATGGCCACTCACGGCCGCACGGGTATAGCCCATTTGGTGTCGGGCTCGGTCACTGAGAAAGTGGTCAGGAAATCGAGCCGGCCGGTCCTGACGGTAAGGTCCCGGAAAGAGGCAGGGGAGAGGTTGGTCACGGCTAAAGCCTCTTGACCGCTTTCGGAGTTCAAAATTGAATCTTCGCCATTGCTCGGCATGTGGCTACCTTTTGGAGCCCGACAGGCCGGAAAGGACCTGCCCTATATGCCGGGCCGCAGAGGAGATTATCGTGTTAAGCCGCGAATTCACCCGGCCGGCCGTGCCAAAGGGCAAATCTTGAGTTTTGCTCACCATTGCTCTAGAATGAAGATTCAGTCTGGGAAAAGCGCGGGTGTAATGGCTGATGTCTGCGAAAGAGTTGCAAAACGATATTTACGGCCGACTTTTAGCGAGCTTTGGTCCCAGACACTGGTGGCCGGCTGATAGCCCGTTTGAAGTCATTGCCGGCGCGATTCTTACCCAAAACACCGCCTGGCGCAATGTAAGCCAGGCCATTGATAACCTTAAGCGAGCAGGTTGCCTGAGCCCAAGAAAGATCAGGGAACTGACGCCTGACCGGTTGGCCGGTCTTATTCACCCGGCCGGTTATCACAACCTCAAGGCAAGAAGGCTCAAGAACTTTGTCGATTTTCTCTACCATGATTATCAAGGTAGCTTAAATCACTTACTGGGTCAGCCGGTGGCCAAGTTGCGCGCGGAGTTGCTCGAGCTGAATGGGATTGGGCCGGAGACGGCTGATTCTATTATTCTCTATGCCGCCTGCCAACCTGTCTTTGTGATTGATGCCTACACCAGGCGGATACTCTCCCGGCACGGTCTGATCGCTGCCGATGCCAGTTACCAGTCTATTCAGTCATTTTTTCACGCTAATCTTCCCGCTGACCACAAACTCTTCAACGAATATCACGCCCTTCTGGTAGAATTGGGTAAGAGGTTTTGTCGGAAGGTGCCCCAATGTCAAGGATGCCCGCTGGAGTATCTACTGCCTCCCGCTCGGGAATAAT
The DNA here is from genome assembly GCA_036446955.1 of Thermodesulfobacteriota bacterium. Taxonomy (GTDB): domain Bacteria; phylum Desulfobacterota; class JAZFTZ01; order JAZFTZ01; family JAZFTZ01; genus JAZFTZ01. The sequence goes on along the minus strand of JAZFTZ010000268.1, from coordinate 5,060 downwards.
CACGCTTACCACCGATTTCGGCCTTAGGGACAGCTACCTGGGTGCGGTTAAAGGGGTGATCCTGGCCATTTATCCCGGTGCCAGGTTGGTAGATATCGCCCATCAGATCGAGCCTCAGGCGGTGTTGGAGGCCGCTTTTATCCTAAAGAACTCGGCCTGGTATTTCCCTCATGGAACCGTCCACCTAGCCGTTGTCGACCCAGGTGTTGGCTCCGGCCGGAGGCTTATAATAGTTGAGGCCAAAGGGCATCTGTTTGTCGGGCCTGATAACGGGTTATTCAGCCTGGTGGCTGATGGGAGATCTCGGGTGGTCAGGATTGACCACCGGATATCCCTCGGCCATCCCCCTTCCGCCACCTTTCATGGGCGGGACATATTAGCCCCCATCGCCGCCCGGCTGGCCCGGGGCAAGTCGGCTGGTGATTTTGGCAGGAAAGTTAAGCTATTCAAAAGATTGAGCCTGCCTCAACCGCGCGAAATCTTTGGAGTAATCCACGGAGAGATTATATATGTCGATCGCTTCGGCAATCTGGTAACCAACGTACCCCGGGAGCTTCTAAGCAAGGGTAAGCGCGAACCTTATATCACCATAGCGGGTAGCGGCGTATCTATGCGCGGACTTAAGGATTCTTATTATCAAGGCAGAAGGAATGAGCTAATCGCTTTATTAGGCAGCCACAACTTCTTGGAACTGGCGGTGAAAGATGGCAGTGCGCACAAACTTCTCGGTGTGGGCAGAGGGGGCAAATTGCTGATAAGGTTTTAAACTAATCTTCCCTCTGGCGCTGCTCGCCAACGAAGCAGCTATCGGTTAATCAAATTTTCCCCTAATTCTAGCTCGGTAAGCAGCTTTATAGCGACGAGTTTATCCAGAGAGTGTTTTCCACTTTCCCCGTACGTACCTTCACTTTTTCCCGGTCAGGGGCCATTATCCATCCCGCACCCTCGCCGGGCGCCGACTCAGGCCCCTTCAGCATAGGGAACCAAGCCTAGGCGCGGTTAAATCCCGCGCCTAGGCTTGTAAAATTTATTTTAAAAATCTGGTGGTGTAAATATCATCCAAATCGGGTGCCTTTCCCTTCATAAGGATACCGGACTGGATGAGGAAGTCCCTGACCATGGCGATTCTTTTCCGGTTGATCTTGCCGCTGGGAGCATAGGTCATGATGGGATAGACATCCAGGGCTACGTTTTCGGAGTAGTTGAAGATGGTTTTCATTTTTTCCACTGCCCAACCCTTATTTTTCATGACGTAGTCGCCGCCCTGGAGGTATCCCTGCGCACCCTTTTTGGCTGCCGATGGCGTCTTTTCCAGGAAATCTTGCCGGGCAACGATCATCTGGTATGAGCCCAGGCCCTTAGGCACGTAGTCGTAAACATAGAGAAGCTCTCGGGCCACACCCGCGCTTTTCAGACTGGCCATGGTAAAGTTGCTCAGGTTGGTTATATCTATGACCCCGGCCTTTATGCCTGCCACCTGAGCCGGTACCCCTCCCAGGGCCATGATCTTCACATTCTTTTCGACCCCCAGCGCCTTGACCACTGCCTGGGCATAAATGTGGGTTTCCGACCCGAAGCGGGTCACTCCGATCTTGGCTCCCCCCTTCAGGTCTTCGGGTTTTTTAAGCCGGCTGTCACTTTTTACCCAGAAATAAAAGTGGGTGAGTATATCGGGGTCGGCGATAATCCGTACCTTCAGCCCGCGGGTCAATCCCTGGATGATGCCGCCCACTCCCTCTATGCCCAAGTCCAGGGCGCCAGCCGCCAGCGCCCGTTGCAGGTTAGTGCCCGAGTTGAAGGGCATGTATTTCGCGTCCAGCCCTAAATTCTTCCACAACCCTTTCTCCTCGGCAGCCAGAGCGGGAAGGGTATAATACGGGTTCCTGCTGATGTTGACGCCGAAACGGGCCTTCTCCGCGGAATAGCCTTGGCCGGTAATCCCGGCCACCAGGCTTAAGGCCAGCAAGCCTATAAAGATTAACATTGGACTCTTTTTCATCTTTTCCTCCTCTCCCATTAAGTTAGTGTTTGCCTGGAGACCCAGGTCCTTTGCTCCTTACCTCCTGGTCCAGTCCCAGGGTTGTTGACCTACAAGAAATAGTACATCGCGGCAACCGAGTCGGTCTCTTTGCTTTGGCAACAGAAGATTATCGGTAATTTATCCTATCAACTTTCAGTGTGGCCAGAATCACCGTTGCTGTGAACGGTTCTATGTTAATCTTGACTTTGAGAGTTGTCAAATTTTTTTTGTTCTCTAATTGCTCTTTATTTTCCGGTGGAAAAGTTTTAATATTTAGCCCAACGGAAATACCGGGACAGCAGGTCTGGGAGCCGGCGCGATGGTGATGAGGCGGTTAAGGCAAGCGGGCTGGGGGAAAAAAGGGTGGTGTCTCTGTCTGGCCTTATTCTGTTCCTCTTTAGTTTACCTCCCGGCCTGGGCTGAGTCTGCCACTAATGCTAGAGAAGAGTTACGCTGGCTCTACCGGTCGGCGCTGGATTCGTTTCGACAAGGACGATATGAGGCAGCACTTCCCTTGCTGGTTAAGTCGGCGCGCTCCTACCCGCTGCTTTCCGATCATGCTACTTATTATCTGGCTGAATCGCTTCGTCAATTAAAACGGTGGGAACAGGCCCATAAGCAATTTGAAGGGTTACTCAAGGACTATCCGGATAGCGTCTGGGTGCAATTGGCAGCGCTGAGGCTGGGGGAGGTCCGCCTGGAGGCAGGCCAGCCAGCTGAAGCGCTCCGCTGGTTGAAGCAATTTATCAAGGATTATCCCGGCACTGAGTTGGTTCCTGAGGCTTGGCTCAAGCTGGCCCAGGCCTACCAGTTACTTAACAACGAGTTGAAGGCCTATCAGGCCTGGATGAGGTTATGGGTGGCTTTTCCTTTAAGCCGCCAGGCCGCGACCGCCCAAACCAGGCTGGATGAAATGGCCCGGAAAGGGTTCAAGAGGATGCCCGGACCAAGAAACTGGCTTAAACGGGCGAGTATTCTGGCTAAGGGCAGACGGTACAAGGAAGCGGTGAAGGAGTTGAAGGCCGTTACCCGTACAACCCTGTTTCGAGATAACCCGACTTTTCGGCGCCGGGTTTGGTTGAAACTGGGGCTCAGCCTGGCAAGGGTCCGACGGTATGATGAAGCCCGGGGTATCCTGGCTCAGATCAGCCGGGGTTTTCCCGCTAGTGGTGAAGCCCGGACTTCTCTGTACTGGCAAATCAGATTGGCGTTTAATCAAGGTGAACGGCAACTGGCCAGGAAGCTTGGCTTAAGCTTTCTAAGCCAGTTTCCCAAATCTTCTCGCTCGGCCAAGGTGCTGCTCATTCTGGCCGCGCTGGCCAAGGAGGGAGGGAACGAAAAAGAAGCCACCCAGCTTTACGACCGGATAATATCTGAGTATGCGGCCAGCCCCCAAGCGTCAACCGCCCGGTGGGGACTCGGCTGGCTGTCCTATACCCGGCAGGCTTGGAAAGGGGCGGTTCTACATTTTTCCCGGCTGGCTCAAGCCAGCCGGGGATCCGGCTTAAGAGAACAAGCCAGCTTTTGGCAAGGAAGGGCGCTGGAGAAACTGGGCAATATGGATCAGGCGAAGCAAATCCATACAGACCTGGCCATCCGGGTGCCTTTGACTTATTACGGATTTCGGGCCCGAGAACGGCTGAAGCGGCTGTGGCCCGGATCATTGCCCCGGTTAGCGGGAATAAGTGATAGAGAGGTTGACCTGAGCCCGCCCGCGTTCAACACCGGCAATATTCATCTGGATAGAGCTGGTGAACTCTCTCTGTTGGGACTGGTCCCTGACGCGAAGCGGGAACTGTACCGAGTATTGCGAGATACCAGTGAGCATCCTGGACTCATAATCCCGGTCAGTTCTCTCTTTTCCCAAATAGGCGATTTCAACCGCTCTCACCTGATTATACGCAAGTATTTCGGGAGGACCATCAGCTCTTATCCCAGCAATAACGCTCAACTGGTATATTGGCAGCTGGGCTACCCTCAGGGTTACCGGGAGACGGTTCTTAACTATGCCCGGCAAAACGGCCTGCCCGCAGAGCTGGTATTTGCCGTTGTCAGAGAGGAGAGTGCCTTTGACCCTGACGCGCTTTCCCGCTCCGGAGCAAAAGGGCTGATGCAGATTTTGCCCGCCACCGGTAAGGATTTAGCAGATGAGACCGGGCAAAAAAACTTCTCTCCAGCCAGTCTTTACGTCCCGGCCCTCAACATTAAGCTCGGCACACTTTATATCAGCCAGCTCCTGAAGAGGTTCTCTAACGACAAAGTATTGGCCATAGCCGGCTACAATGCCGGGCCCAATGCAGTGACCCAGTGGATGGCGCAAAAAGGGTATGAGGACCAGGAGGAATTTGTCGAGAAGATTCCCTACCGGGAAACTCGCTTATACGTGAAGCGAGTCATGAGAAGCTATTTCGCCTACCAGACGTTGTATGCCCGATCCTCTCAGCCTAATGACTAGTTGTTATCCCTGTCCCCGCGATCCTCTCGACAATTATGCCATGGGCAGTGTGGTCCTGAAATTCCCTCAGCAGGTTGAACACGTGTCTGTCCTCCAGGGAGTAGTAAGCTTCCTTTCCCTGCCGCCGCCGTTTGACCAGGTGGTAAGAGCGCAACAGCCTCAACTGATGGGAAATGGCCGACGGGGTCATGTTGAGGGCCTGACTTATCTTTCCTACCGGTGATTCCCCCAAGCTTAACAGAAAAAGGATGCTAACCCTGGTCGGGTCACCAAGCACCCGGAAAGTTTCAGCCACGGACGAAATGACCCTTTCGTTGGGCAAGGCATTGATTTGCGATTTCAGCTCTTCCATCCGAAATCTCCCTTTCAGGTTAGTTGGAACAAATGTTCACATATCTATTTTAATAGAAAAATCGGCAGGGTTCAATAACTATAAATGAACTGTTTAAGATCGACCTCCAGTTGCCTGAACAAAAATGAATATAATCTAGTTTATTTATTTAGTGCGAATAAGTTGTTATAATAACAACAGAATTTTTTTTGTTTATTAAATATCTGTTCTGTGATAATAATAGCTCAGAGTTT